>NZ_JBFUHJ010000143.1:0-12400 GCF_056402455.1 Paenibacillus sp. P4_A7
ACTACAGTGATCGCAACTCCTACAATGGCAGAACCGGCAATAGCAGTCCCGACAGATGCACCACCAACGCAACTCCAGCCGAAGTTACGACAGCACTTGAAATAGGTGTAATGATTGCAGTGCCAGCAGTTGTGGAACCAATAGCTAATACTGTAGCTGTTGCGACATAACCAACTCCCGCAGCTATAGCTGTATCTTTTGCACTCTTAGCAACAGTGCAGAATTTGGAAATAATGGGTGATCCAGTATGCCTAGTAATTTTACATTTTTCTCATTCTAATAAGAAATTGTGCATTGTTTAATTTCTATTTCAGAATCTATGTAATTTTGACCTTGTTTTTTGCTTGTTTAATCAAATAAGTGTAAGGGTATATCAACAGTTTTTTAATTTCTGTTATTTAAAGTAATTTATTACTTGAAACTAATATCGAATAAAGTATATAGTTCGTCTTTAATAGGCATTAATGGTGTATAGAGTTTATGATATGATGTAGCAATTGCTCCTTTGTATAAGATTAGTTCAGGTTGGTTGGAACCATTATTAAGGATATGCTTTTGTGCAATACCTGGGTATTCATCAATATAATATATTTTAGTTATTCCTAATTGGTATGCTTTCTTAGAACAAAGTTCACAAGGACTAGCAGTGGTGAATAGATAGCCTCCCTTAATCCCCATCCCACCATATTTAGTTAATTGTAAAAATGCATTTTCTTCAGCGTGTAATGATCGGGTATGAACTTGATTATCTTTAGTTGTACTTCCGTTATACAAGTCTTTGAAACAATAGGTAAATACTCTATCGCTTACATCGGGATTGTTTAGCTTATGTTCTGCTTTATTTTTGTAAAATGCTTTAAATTCTTTGTCTGTTCTTTCAAACTCACTAAAGGTACTTTTATCATTACCTTTAATTAATTTTGATAAGCTTCTGAGATTGCAAGGAATTTGACCTTCCGGAACATCATTCCATCCAATTGTTTTCACTGAGTAGTTGATATCAGTGACAACTGCGCCTACTTGTCGGGAAAGACAACCAGAATTAACTTTTGCAGTAAGAGCTACTTGCATGCATCGTTCGATATTAGTAGGGGTAATTAGCCCAGGATGCATAATTAAAGTGATGTACTTAGCTAATTGTTTTTTAAGTTCATGATAGTTACCATCATCTTCTTGAGGATTAAATAAATGAATATCAGCTATTTGTAAACACTCAGGTATATTTTGATTTGTGAATTTTTCTTTAGTTTTATTTTTGGTTTGTGCTCCGCTTTCAACTTCATCGATTTCATCAATGTCTTTTTCATTTAATAAGTTTGTTCTTATTCTTGTTTTCCTATCTCCTTCTAAAGAATTTATTGAAAATAGATGAAATGCTGAATAGCGGTCTTTAAAAAATGTAATTTCATAAGGGTTCCTGAAAGCATCTATTACAATCAAGATTTTCTTTTCTCTCTTGAGATGTTTAATGTAATCTCTGAGTAATTTAACTAAATTATTAGTTCTTTGTGATAGTTCTAATACGTTTCCCGGCTCAAAATCTGAACAGAATGCAAAACCCGAAGTTCGTATATTATTACCTAATGCTTGTAAAACTTGAGAACTTAATTTAGGTTCTAATTCATCTAATAAATCTCTAAATTGCTTTGAAAATGAAGGGAGTTTCTCGAAGTAAAAATTATATGCATTATACATTTCGTTATATTTAGGTTTTGACTTAGATTCATTATTTTTGTGGGTATAATGATGTTTTACTGTTTCTCGAATATCTCTCATTTCATTAAATAATTCTTCAAATGTTTTATCTAACATTGGTAGCGTATTTTTCTTTAATGCAGTCTGTACTTCTGTTATTAGGGTACTATTATTAAATACATCTGTAAGAACATATGTATTTTCTTGTTTTCTTTGAAGTTGTAATTTAGTTAATTCTTGTATGAAGTCTGAGTAAGTGTAATCAAGCAAAAAAGTTGAAATTATATTACTTACTTTAATAACATTAAAAGGACGCCAGTTGGATTTCAAATAATGATGCACTATTTCATATTTTCTTTCTTCATTATCAGTAAAATTTGAATGAATAACTTCAGGAGGATTAAAATCCTCAAACATTGTACTGTTTAGTAAATTTGCTGTAGTAGAACAGCCAGAACCTGTTTTACCGGTTAAACCAATTAATATGAATTTTTGTCTTTCTTCTAGCAATAAATTAATTGCTTGTGCAGCAGCTTTTGATTCATCTTTTTCATTAGATTTATTGACTTGTCTTTTATGAGAAAGTTCACAATTATTGTTATCGTCTTGATTTGTTTCTGTAACAGAAACTGGTTGATTGGTTTTTTTTATTTGGTCTTCTGCTAAGTTATCTTGAGTCATTCCACAACCTCCTGTTTACGTTCTGTGAAAATAGTATTATATTGGTACAAATTAAACAATATTGGTACAAATTAAACAATGTTAACGCCACCAAATACTTGTCCATACTATAGAACGGAACAGGGTAGCAGTAAACCTGGGTTACCACAGATTACTGAGTATTTGAATGTTGAGGAAGCTGAAAATACTCTGTAGGGTAAAAGGCATCTTGTTCATTTTTGATGATATTTAGCAGAATGCCTTTTCAGAGTTCTGATAATTCGTCATTTGATCAAAAAAAACCCTTTGAAATCTTGGAATAATGTATTTTTACTGTAAGTATATCCTAAATAGTCCTATAAAAGTAATCTGGTGTGACTATTATCCTTATTTTTCATTTAATTTCTACTCTGTTTTCGTAAATTTTCTACAGCTTGTGCTAAATTCACTTTATCACCACTATTTTGCCATCTATCCCAGAACTCAATTGTAGAGCTTTTTGGTGGATATTTAGGCTTATTTAAAATTATTCTTGTAGGTAATAATGTAGAATCGCCAACCACCACAGCTTCTCCGACTTCAAGTCCCGGAAGTACGTCCAATAAACCACCCATAGTGTCCGGTAATAAGTTTTTAACTACTGACTTATCCCGTTCATTCGTTAATCTCAGAGATATAATATTATTACATTGACTTAATATCGTGGTGCTGACATCTGACGGACGTTGACTGACAACAAATAGTCCAATACCATATTTACGCCCCTCTTTAGCGATTCGTTCAAAATTTTCAAGTGATTTGCGTTCGGTCGTATTCTGAGGCGAATTTGGTAAATATAAATGTGCTTCATCACAAATCAATAAAATGGGATGTCTACCTTTATTGTCACTACCAGGATCTAACCAGAATTGTATTTGGTAAACTAATCTAGCTACTAAGCTTACAATTATCGGAAGAATATCTGAAGGTACTTCCGAAAAGTCAATTATTTTAATTCCAGGTTTTTTATATCCATCAATACCGGAATGTCCCATAAGAGTATTAGCGATTTCGAATAATGAATCGTACTCGTAGTTTTTTTCTGGAGCTTGAAATAAAAAACCATAACGCCTATCTTCAATTTTGTTATTTAATCTAATAAGCATTCTTGTTAATTTATCGTAAAGGGGTCCTTGTTTTGTTTTTGCTTGTCCTGCGTTGGAACCTGTCTTGTAAACTTCACCGGTATCCATCTCCTCAGTGTTTTTTTGCTCTAAAAATTTAATAATGCTTTCCATATGAAAAGGAATTGGGCTGTTCACAGTAAAACTATCTAAGACGTCCTTTTTACCTAAAGAAGTCAGAGTTGCTTTCTTTATTTCTGTTATTGCTTCAAGGACTGCCATAGATTGGTTTGGTGCCGACTGCTCTGAATGGTCAATAATTAATGATTGAATTTCCTCAAAATTCATAAGCCAAAAAGGTAAAAAGAGAACATTATCATCAGGAGAAGTTAAATCACCGGGTCCAGCGATTCTAAGTTGTTGTGTATAAGGAAGTCCAGTGTATTCACCGTGTAAATCAAATAAGATTATGTTGGTATTTTTGAGCTGGCTTGCTTGTTCAAGTATTGTTGCCACGGACCAAGACTTACCTGAACCTGTACTCCCTAGTAAAGCAGCATGTCGTTGAAAGAGTTTGTCTGCATCAAGATAGGTTTTAGCTTTTCGATCTAATGTATATACTCCTATCTCTAGAGGATGTACTGATTCACCATTCTCTGCATTTCCAATAATACTCATGAACTTTTCAAGTGACGTACCTTCTAACGGAAATACAAACCGATTAATATCAGGTAAACTTAATATTGCTCTGGTAAAGTGATTGAACTTTGTACCATATCGAGCTAAGTATGTACCTACGAGAGTAACCTGAATTGTATTCATTTCACTTGGAATCTGGTCCATTGGTATCTCATCTGATTGTTCTTGAATTTTGTACTCAATCGGATCTCTCCATACTCTATTAACAAGACCAACAACCCACTCATTGGCATCTTGTCCTTGAATTGCAACTAAACGTCCGACGCGTGCTTGTGATAATTTTTCAGCCGAAGTCACTCTAATAAATATCTGAGATGTATCAACTCCCCTAACTTCACCGATAGCCATATGTTCTGCAAATTGAAATATAGACATGTTCAAGCCTCCATTTTTATAAAACTCTCTTCACAAATTGATCTAAACTCCAGATTGGATCATCCCAAGTACCCTCTTTTTGATTAAAGTACCATTTTGTTTTTAGGTGATCGGCTTCTTCCAATGCAATGATTTGTTTGTAAGAATTGATTAGTTCTTTAGCGGTAGGAGAAAGCCATTTAGTTATGATTAAACAGTCTACTCCAGACTTTAATCTTTCTTGAAGGACAGTTTGAAGATGGACATCATTAAATCCGTATCCGATTATTAAGATTGAATTAGATCTCTGAATACAATCATTAGCTATTTCTCTATGAAAGTTCATTATGGAATCCGTTAGGCTACTTTTGAATTTCGTGCTGCCAGGTGTAATAATGACTCGTTTTGCTCCATCTAGCTTTTGGAAAGATTCGTATGTATCTCCATTAATTCTTTGCCAATACAACGAACCATGAGGCTTTAATAACCTGACACGAGGAATTTTCTTGTATCTTACATTACCCCGATGGTCAACTGTAGGATTTAATTTGTAGGTGTCATTTTTTAAATGATCTTGATCAAACTTCAAAATGAAAGTGCCTTTAAAGCCGGTACAACTTTTAACTTCAATTAAATCGCAAGCATACTCCACCAGATGATCATAATTCGGGGTGATAACATTTAATGTTGGATTTTCTGGAGGAAGACTATCTATCAGATGTTTGAGTAATTTAGCAAAAGGATAGTCGCTCAATTGTAATTTTGGAATTGAATGAAGTGCTTCAAGATCTTTTAAGTGTACTAGTTGAGCCGTTTCATCAATAATCAGCTCCAACAATTCATTGCAGATAGTAATTTTATTTAAACCTTCTTCAAATCCGAATTCTTTTATAACCTTCAAGCAAGAATCCCACTCTGTTGAGATAGCATTATTACCGTTACTTAATTTAGGGATCCTTGTCTCCAAATGTTCGAGTAGTTGTTTCATACCAGGTAAACCCATTGATAAGGAGAGACCCRTACCGACGATAATTATAGGTCGTTTTCGAATGAAGTCTTGAATATAGACTAAACCTTCTTCAAAGTTCATGATTTCCTCGAGTTAATTGTGACTTTATATACTTAGTGTAATATTCGGCAAATGTTTACAATTTACCTCTTTTTGTAACATCACTAAAGAGCGAGATTTTTAAAATGTCTTTTTGAATATGCACCCAATAACCGAGAAACGTTTACCATCCTAAAATCCTGTCCATACTGGTGAATATAGAACATGGACAAACCCCAGTGTACAAGCACTTTCTGGGCGTTCTATCTCGGTAGCCGGGTAGGCTACCGATCGGGTGCCTATCTCGTTACCGAGATTTTGGCACCCGCGAAGGACAAGCAGACCCATTAACCGAGAACTTGTCCACATTCAGAGGAGATAACCAAGACAACTTAAAAACCGACCGTCTTAGTTAAGACAGTCGGTTAACTGATGGTCGTTCTTACAAGGCTGCTTCTGGTTTGGATAGCTATATCTCCATGTGTCACTACTTTCTTGCTATCAATGGCTTTTGGAGTAAGTGTAGCTTGCAGAACCAGATAGGTAATCATTTTACGAATATCGTTATCATTGTCGTGACTAGTCATGATACTGAGGGATTTGATATTACGCGTGATTTCAGCTTGATTTCCCTCAATCAGTTCGAGGTACTGAGCGCTCTTGTCTAACTGATTAGTTTCTGCTTTCAGTTTTCTGATCCGGTTGGATAGGTGTTCCTTCTGCATAGTAAGGATTTGAACCATTTTGGTGTTATTGTCAATGGTTTCAAGATCTTTCACCACAGATGCAAGGCGTTTGGATTGATTTTCTGCTATTTGCAGTTGATGTTCAGTTCCATCTAATTCGACTTTCGTCTTATTTAATCTATTAGTAACGAGTTGACGCTCCTTCAATAGCTCGTTATATACATCCAAGCTAACGGTTTCTAGATTTTGAGATTTCAAATCATTCAACACAGCATCAATGACAGCATGCATCCGATCTAGCTCGATCTTATATTTGCAAGTAGGKCAGCAATACCACTTCTTCCCGTAAAGTTTACTTCGTTTCTTATCAAACGTAGTTTGGTCCTTACCAACCAAAATACCTTTACAGACTGAACAATACAGTAGATTGCTTAGGAAGAAGCTCGTTTTATACATTTTTGGGTTAAGGTTTCCGGTCTTTCTCTGCTCGAAGATCGTCCAGGTTTCTTTCCATTCATCCAGACTCATAATAGGCTCAATCAAATCACTTTTAATCATCAACCAGCTTTCAATTGGAGTAATTGAATTTCTTGAACGTTGGGATTTGCGATGATGGGACATGTAACCAGCGTAAAAAGGGTTCGTAATAATCCAACGTATAGTTGCTTTATTAATGGATTTACCGATTTCATCGCTGACCAAATGGGCAATGGATTGGAAACCCTCTCGATTGCGATACAACTCATACACACGTCTTACAATTGTTAATTCTTCTCCGCATTGAGAAAAGGTTTTGGTTACTTTGTCATAGCGATAACCAAAGGGGGCTTTACCGCCAGTCCATTTTCCTTTTATTAATATACTCTTAGCGGTATCTCGGGTACGAATTCTAGTGTTATCAACTTCCATTTTAGAAGTCCCATCCTTGATAAGATCAACAATAAAATCCCCAGAGTCATATAAGCTCTCGGAACTGCTGATGACAACAGGAATATTGCAACCGGCTAAAATCATTCGGATCTTCTGATGTTCCATTGGGTTTCGTGCGATACGGTCATGATGGTTAATTAAGACGAAATCAAATTTGCCGTCAATCGCTTCTTTAAGAAGAAGGGAGATTCCCTTCCGGTCATCTAGCTTCTTTTTTCTAGCGGATACGCCAGCATCTTCGTACTCACATGTAATGGTACATCCATATTTCTTTGCAAATTCATAAGCCATGGACCGCTGGGTTTCCATCGTTTGTTTATCCGTAGAATGGCGCCCATAGAAAGCGCCCCTCATCCCAGGCTGTATGAGATCAGCTAACGCCAACATGTAGAATCACAGCCTTTCCTTTAAACGGATCTCGAAATTGAATACAAAGTGAGGGAGTGTCAATCTCGATGCGATAGACAATGTCCCGAATGAACTCTTCTCTTTCACAGTCGCTATAGGAGAGAACCTCGGTTATTAAATCAACTGATTGTTGAAGCTCCTTTATTAGATGGAACTGTTTCTGCAATTGATCAAGCTCCAAGGGATAATAATGTTGCATTTCCTCTTCACGACGAATGCAATTGTGAAGGTAGAATAGCTTATCCTGTAATTCTGGTGTTGGGGATTGAAGCCATGATGCGGTATCTACATAAAGACTCTGTTTATATAAATGAATTGCCTTTTTGCTTTCAGTAATGGAGTCTTGGTAAAACTGAATCAGGTTCCCGTGTGTCAGCTGGTACAGTTCAGGAAAGTTGGTCTGAAACTGCGCCGTGACGAATTTTGCACACTCCTCCAAAATCGTTTTTTCCAGCAACTCAGGAGCGAGACGGATGTAATTATGGCTTTTACAGGTGTAATATCTTCTTGTACTGATATCCGTTTTTTCTTTGCCAAACATGGCATTGTCACATTTGCCGCAAAAAATCAAATCGTCAAGAATCATAGGGACTCTACTAGTTTTTCGAGAGCGAGATTGGATGAGACTTTTCATCCGTTCCTGTGCCTTAATCCAACTTATTTCGTCAACGATACGGAGCCTTTCATTCTCAATCTCTACATACTCACCAAATTCCTCGATTTTTCGAATACCTTTATAAATGGTGTTTCCAATCAAACTTTGGATTCGATTGTAATCCCATTTGGCTGGAAACCAATCATGTGACTGTATATCTCGAATAAAATCTGAGAACGTACCACATTTGGTCTTAATAATCGCATCATACAGTTTATAGATCGTCTTAGCCTGCTCCGGATGTTGATCATAATTCTTGTCCTTATCAACAACGTAGCCATAGGCAATCCGTCCTTGTGCATGTTTCCCTTGTTTCGTCATCGTATATTTTGTTTCTTTGATACGTTGGACGATTTGATTGGCTTCACGTTGATTGAAACCTGCGATGATCAGCTCGAAGAATTCACCGGCTGGAGAGTATTGGATCGGTATTTCATTATCTGCGGTGAATACAACTATGATTTGCTTGGAGCGGAACAGTTCAAATATCTCCATCGACTGTACAACATTTCTGGCTAAACGATCACGCTTATAAACGTAAACCGTTGAGACTATACCATTTTCTATGTCGTGAATTAAACGACTTAAATGTGGTCGTTCGTGAATTTTGGTCTTTCTTGCCGATACAGCTTCATCCAGATATAGATCATCGAATAAGATGCCCTTCGCTTTAACTTTCTCTAGAGCAAGAGCTTTTTGCATATCAATAGAATGCTCCTGCGTTTTAATGGAAGATCGAGCATACAATACTGTTTTCATTGGCTATTCACTCCTCTTCAGGGCTTTGGTCAAGATGTTCAGCGATAAGCTGCTTCTTCAGCAGTGTGACGTATAACTCCATCCATTTACGTGCGGCAAGTGGGTCGTGAATATGACTAATGGACGAAATTTGCAACTCAGTGGTACGTGTTCTCTTGCGGTTCAAGGTGTTATTCCTCCTAAGGTGGTGATGAAGAAGATGAGTAATTTCGGTCAACAGCTAAGGCAGATCAGACAGCAGAAAGGGTTCGGACTGAATGAATTCGCCAAAGAGATAGGGGTGTCACCCGCGTATTTAAGTAATCTGGAAACGGGAAAAACACAGACCATCCAGCTGGAGATATTGAGTAAGCTGCAGCAAGAACTACATATGATCATTAACGAAGATGTTCCAGAGAACGATCATACAGTGTGGCGTGCAGAGCGCATAGGCGAATTGCTGTTGGACATGCACCGTACCAATCCAATTGCTGCTGATTACTTGATGACGATGGTGGAGCAAGGAGTGGAGCTGTTCACAGCTGGATCATCCGACATCCATTAAGCTGTCCTAAACATTGGGAAGGTATTCATCATTGTGAATATCTGTTTATTATAGTGAATAATCCGATGACGATAAGGAAAGCCTAACCCCTGTATAAGGAGTTAGGCTTTTGGCGTTTAGTCCGTTTTTTCGGAGGTGGGATGATTCTGCGCCATCATTATTTGGTAGCTTGAATGGTTATCTCTGCCGAGCTTCTGCTGTAGCCAAATGTCAGCCGCTGCACGTTTTAGACGAATTTCAAAATCATTGAGGCGATTCAATAGAAGATCTGAGAATGAGTGCTGTTGCAGATCGGACAATGATGTGAAGCTACTCCGTTCGTCATGATGTTCAATAGTAAAACGGACTTTGAGTTGTCCCATAACATCACCTCGATCTATTCTATGCGGCAAGGTTGAAGGGACAACCCCTTGATTTAGCATATATACAACAGGACAAGGATAAGTATGAACAGGAGGCGTGTCATGAGCGAGAAACAAAGGGAAAACGAGGTGTGTAGCCTCCGTGCGGTTATGTACTGCCGGTTCTCGAGGGATGAACAAGCACGAGTGGCTGTCTCACTGGATGAACAGCAGAAAAGGTTGAAATCATATTGTCGGGCAATGGGATGGATGGATCAGGTTCAGCTTTTTGTCGATGATGGTTGTCTGGCTGAAAAATTATATCGTCTAGAGTTAAAAAGATTACTAAAATCGGACTACTATGTGGTATCTACTAAGTTGTCCCATAGCATCACCGGAACACCCCCTTGATTTAACATATATACAACAGGACAGGCATAGGTATGGACAAGGGGGGAAGTCATGAGCGGAAAACAAAGGGGAAATGAGGCATATAATATCCGTTCTGTGGCTTTATACTGCCGGGTTTCTACCGATGAGCAAGCACGAGAGGGTGTCTCGCTTGATGAACAGCAGGAACGGTTAAAGGCTTATTGCCGGGCAATGGGCTGGACGGATCAGGTTCAGCTTTTTGTCGACGACGGTTATTCGGCTAAAAACTTGGATCGTCCGGAATTAAAGCGGTTGCTGCATGCAGTGAAGAGTGGAAGCGTATCACGTATCATGGTCACCAAGCTCGATCGGATGAGTAGGCGGTTACTAGATTTACTTAATCTAATCGACATGTTCCAAAATTTTGAGGTTTCTTTTGTATCCATTAGCGAATCATTTGATACCAACACTCCATCTGGTCGTCTTACGCTGCAGGTTCTAGGAGCGGTTGCTGAGTTTGAGAGGGAGCGTATTCGCGAACGCGTTTTTGAAAATATGTTTCACGCAGCCACCACTGGAAAATGGTTAACGCAAAGTCCATACGGGTATGACCTATTGGACAAGTCCTTAGTTATTAATGAAAAGGAAGCAGATATAGTAAGACGTGTGTACGACTTGTATCTGATTGAGGGGCTTGGCTTTTATTCTATTGCGAAGAGATTAAATGAGGAAGGCATTCCATCCAGACAGCGGAAAGAGTGGTCAATTCGAGCAATTAAGTTGATGTTAACTAATCCCGCTTATAAAGGTACTTTGGTCTGGAATCGGAAAGATTCGAGCAAAAAAAAGCGTAAAGACAAGGATGAATCGGAGTGGGTGAACGTGGAAGAATGTCTCCCAGTCATTATTGAGAAGTCGATATGGGATGGTGTGCAAAGGCGAATGGGACAGACGACCATGGCTCCAAGAGCCCAGACAAGCCCGCATCTGATGGGTGGTATGCTCAGATGTGGAAATTGTGGATCCGGTATGAGCATCGGATTCTCAGGTTCTCCTAACAAACGATACCGCGTCTATCGTTGTTCTGCGAATAAGAATAAAGGGACTTGTACCAGTAAGCAGTACCGTGCCGATTCTGTCGAAGAATGGTTCAAGGAAGGGTTACTGCAACTCGTTGAAGATACTTCCGGTATCCTGATGATAATGGCGAAGGAAGCGGTCGTAAAGTCCGAGRGGGAGCAACTGGAGCAAAAGGGAAACACTGCGAAAGCACGCTATAAGCGAAAAATAGAAGCCTATACCTCCGGTTTAATTGAGCTTGATGATTTAAACGAGGAGAAGGCAAGACTAGATCATATATTATCCGGGTTGGAGATGATGGATCATGGGGAAGTCGAAGCAGTAGATATGGAGCAGGTTCAGAAGGAGTTAAACGATAAAGTGAACAATATTATTAGCGCGATGCATTTGCTTCCGGTCGAGCAAGCTAAAGGGATTATTCAAACGCTGATACAATATGTGATCGTCCATGGCAATGAGGATATTGAAATTCGCTTGCAGCCGTTATAAGAGGATGGATAAGTATTGGTACCTCATCTGTGGTGACGTGGACGAAATGATGATCGTGTATTCGAATGATAATGATGTGGATGAACTAGCGGAGCAATATGTGGTTAATTCGGAATATGAAATATTCAGCATTACTGATCCAATTGAAGGAGTAAGTTTAATTAATTGTCGATCGAAGGAACCACCATTTTTACTGCAAACGAAAAAATATCATTAAGATGCCCCCGCCGGATATGGACGGGGGTTACGTTCATTCCTGTGGTTGGGGAGGCTCATCGCCGAGCATTTCATATAAATCCTCGGCAGCGTCTGGTAGATCGTATTTTTGATCCAACTCAATATCTGCTTCATCATAATCATCAGTAGATAATTGATGCTGACCGCTGATAGAGAGTGCAGCTTCGTCGTTTCTCGAACGTCTTTTTTTACGGGGCGGGGCATTAAGATCTTCTTTGAGTGGTTTGCGCTGGGATAATAGGAGCAGTTCGGATTCTTGCTTGGCAAATTTCAATTTTAATTGTTCCACTTCAAGCTTCCTCTCATATTCCATACGCAGTAGATCGAGCTGATGTTGATG
>NZ_JBFUHJ010000144.1:0-12349 GCF_056402455.1 Paenibacillus sp. P4_A7
GTACAGTAAAACACATCACAGCGCAGCGCAGTGGAGCAAGGTAGAGTAGAGTAGAGTAGAGTAAAGTAAAGTGATAGTGGGCTGATCTCACTTTCTGTCAAATGATGAATTTTAGGTTGAGACAGATTAGGAGTGAACGTTTGTGTTCAAATAGATTTTAATAAAATTAAACAGGGGCGTGTGGTTCATGGATAGGAAGAATAGATTGCAGCCATTAGATGCAGCTAAACAGTTTATTGAGCTACATTTTCCGAATTGCCGGGGCGCATTATTAGCTGGAAGTGTTGTAAGAGGAGAAGCGACGGAAACCTCTGATTTGGATATTGTCATTTTTATGGAGCATTTAGATGTGGCTTATAGAGAGTCCTTTGTTGTGTTTGATTGGGCGATAGAGACTTTTGTACATAATTTAACTTCATACAAGGACTATTTTAAAAGTGATTGCGAAAGAGCGAGACCTTCACTGCCAAGAATGGTACTTGAAGGTATCGTTTTACAGGATACAGGAGTTATAGATGGGGTCAAGGCAGAGGCTAAGGAGTTATTGGAGAGAGGGCCTGAGAAATGGTCGATAGAAACGATAACGCTGAAGCGGTATTTTGTTACCGATGCGCTTGATGATTTTATAGGCTCTTCTAGCGAGGGAGAAGCGCTATTTATAGCAAATTCCTTGGCGGAACTTCTTCATGAATTTGTATTGCGAGTAAACGGACATTGGATTGGTGATTCGAAGTGGATTGTACGCGCCTTAAAACAATACGATGAACAGTTCGCAACAGTGTTTGTTGAAGCGTTCCGTCTATTCTATAAATTAGGTGACAAAGAGAAAGTCATTGAGTTAGTTGATAAAGTGTTAGAACCGCATGGTGGACGTTTGTTTGATGGCTTTTCAATGGGCAAGTAGTAAGAGCCTAAGATTAGTCATTCGCTGTATAATAGACTACACACGACCGAACTAAGCACGAAACACGATACAACTCGGCACAACCGCACGACCCACGACTGAACTAAATACGGCACGACCCACGACTGAAACAAGCACAAAACACAGCACGACAGCACGACCCACGACCACCTATCTAACAGACCATAATAGTCACTTATATTAGATTACTTAAGAGTATGAGTCACAAACACACAGGGGAGCGCAAATGATACAGATTGGTGAAGGAATGGTAAACAACAAAAAGTATGACCTGTTCCCAAAGTACCCATATGTTCGGAAACCAAGCTAAGCGTTTAAAGACTAATTTAGAATAGTCTATAAGCACAAAAACCAAGCTTACAGTCTAAAAACTAGCTCGAAAAATGGCTGTAAGCACACAAATGATGCTTACAGCTCAATGTTTTACGATTTACAAGAGAAATGGCGTGCTGTAAGCACGAAAACTAAGCTTAATGTCCAAAATCCAGCTCCAAAAATGGCTGTAAGCACACAAATGATGCTTACAGCTTTTTGACTTTGCATTTTTAGCTATATAAAGGTCTGCTAACCGATTTTGGGTCAAATTGAAGTGTGAGACAACCATTGCAACACAGCGTCTTTAATTTTCGTTATTATCCATATCAGGTAATGAGTGGAGGATGGATGATGCGGTTCAAAAGAATACTTAAATCTTCAATAGCGGCCATGACTGCGGTTATGCTATTGGTCATGATAGGCTGTAATGAAGCAAAGGAAACCTCCAGCTACGAGGTGACGGATATAAATGTTGCACAGGTGAGTGCATATAATGATTTTGCTTTGCGTATAACGAAGCAACTACTTACGGTATCTGGTGACAAAAACATGTTTGTATCTCCGCTGAGCATGACATTCGCTCTATCCCTCGTCGTAAATGGAGCTGAAGGAACAACTAGAGATGAATTGCTAAATCTCATTGGTACTGAGGGGCAGTCGCTTGCCACGCTGAATGAGGGGAATAACGTTTTACGTGACTTACTGGAGCATGGAGATAAGGATGTAGAAGTTAATATCGCAAATGCACTGTGGACTAGAGAAGGAACTCAGCTGCTAGATGATTATTCTAAACAGATGAAGT
This sequence comes from Paenibacillus sp. P4_A7, assembly GCF_056402455.1. Lineage (NCBI taxonomy): Bacteria > Bacillati > Bacillota > Bacilli > Caryophanales > Paenibacillaceae > Paenibacillus > Paenibacillus sp. P4_A7. Next base: position 2,043 of record NZ_JBFUHJ010000144.1, read on the forward strand.
TATTTTACGAGGCTGAGGTTAGCGAGCTGGATTTTGAAGACCCAGGTGCTTCAAACCAGATTAACAGATGGGTGAAGAAGAAAACGGATGGTCTAATCGACCAAATGGTTGACCCGAGTATGCTGAAATCTAGCGTAATGGTTCTTATGAATGCAATTTATTTCAATGGAAACTGGAGTGTAGCTTTCAAAAAATCAGCTACTTATGATGCACCGTTTTATCTTGCAGATGGATCTGAAATAAATGTGAAGATGATGAAACAGAACGAGTTATTATCATACAAGGAGAATGAAAGTTACAAGGCAGTTCGTCTACCATATGGAGATGGAAACTGGGGTATGATTGTCGTTCTTCCGAGTGAAGGTATAGCTCTCTCAGAGGTGGAAGGGGAGCTCCTAACAGACGAGAGCTTTTGGAGAGATGGTTTTACCGAAGGAAAGTCTGTAGTTGGTTTACCTCGGTTCACTATAAAGGATCAGAAGAGTTTAACGGATGGATTGAAGGCACTTGGTGTTAAGCATTCTTTTAGTCCAGAAACAGCGGATTTCTCAGCAATGACTAAGAACGGTACAGGCCTCTACATAAGTGATATGATGCAGAAATCGTTCATTGAGGTCAATGAGACAGGGTCAAAAGCAGCGGCTGTCACTTCTGTTTTTAAGGCTGGCAGTGCAGAACCACCAAAGAGCCCTTTTGAACTTATAGCTGACCGACCTTTCTTCTTCGCAATCGCAGATCGTGCGACAGGAGCTATAGCGTTTCTTGGGAGAGTTATGAATCCCACGGAGAACTAGTTGTCACAAAGTGAAGGAATGTGAAAAGTGAGATTCCATAGGCAAATGGAAAAGTACCTTCGGTGGTAGGTATCGCAGGTTTAAAGCGTTACCTACCAGAAGGCTTAGATCGGATGCGCAGCAAGCCATGCCCTGAGAAACGCAAGCTTTCCGTCAAAATAGCCATCATTTTGCCAAGCACCCCAAATGGCGCTATTTTGCGTATGTAAACCCATCAGCCAGAGCTGTCTCGCTGCTACGAATATAGGAATCATGGCAAGGTCGGCTTCACTTAAGTGACGTTCGGTCACATAGGCATCTAGAAAAGCGTCCCAGCATTCATTTTTGAAGCTGTCTGGTTCCGTTTTGCCGTGAACTTGGTCCCATAGAAATACAGACAAATCATAAGAGCGCCATCCCATACCGCCGCAGTCAAAGTCAAAATGAGTGAGGCTCCCGTCATCCGCATGAAAGACGTTCCAGCCATGCAAATCACCGTGGCAAACGCCCCAATCAAGAGCTTCTTTCGGAAATGCATCGATTCGCTTTTGTAACAGACTTACTGTTTCCTGAACAAATTGCAAATCCACTGGACGATGCTGCAAAAATGGAGCTATATGCTGAAGTGGTTCTTCTAGCAAATGAGAGGTATTCAGCTCAAACCTATCATGTATGGGAACATAACAATCTAACGCATGATGTAAAAGTGCAATTGATTGACCATATATTCGACTTGTAGGTACGTCGAGCTTTGCTTTTCCATTAGCATAAGTGAACATGASAGCGTAACGTTTACCTTCTGGAGCATCAAGCTCTGTCAGCCGTTCACCGTCTTTTCGTGGGATAGGGTGCGAAACCGGAATGCCAGCGTCATGCAAGTGTAATAATAGGTCAAGTTCAAACCGGATATCCTCTTCTGTTCGCCAATTGTATTTATATATACGCAAAATAAAGCGTCCCTTTTCCGTTTTAACGGAGTAKGTATCGTTCAAGCCGTTCTCTATAAATCGGCTGTTAATTGGTGTGCCGACGTCGTACAGACTGGCCATAATATGAAATAGATTGTCCTTGTTGAAAATAGTATGTGCAGCAGGTATATGGATCAAGCGGTGCTCACCCTTTCAGTCTTGCTTGAATATGTACCCTTATGTTATAGGAATACAGGATAGAAGAGGCGAGAAACATTGGTTATAATTGTTTATTATTGCATGGTAGAAGGGATGTATTAGTTTGCTGGAACTTGAGAAAAACGAGAATGATCAGGAGAAGGAGAAGGAGAAGCTGATAGAGAACGCGGAACGATTTGCACGATCAGAGCTTGAAAATGATAAAACAGGTCACGATTGGTGGCATATACACCGTGTCGTAAAAATGGCGGAGAAGTTGGCTTACGACGAAGGAGCCGATCGTTTCATTTGTGTCGTTGCTGCTTTGTTACATGATGTCGCGGACGAGAAATTGAATGATTCGAAAGAAGCTGGACTTTACAAAGTAAGCGAATGGCTGAAGTCTCAAGCTTTTCAAGAAGAGGATCAACAGCATATTATGGAGATCATCTCTACGATGTCCTATAATGCGGGTACAAATCCTCGAATGCGCACACTGGAAGGAGAAGTAGTGCAAGATGCAGACCGATTAGATGCAATAGGCGCCATTTCAATTGCTAGAGCATTTTTATATGCTGGCTGGAAAGGTCATCCTATCTACGATCCGCAAATAAAGCCGCGTGATTCGATGACGCCCGAGGAGTATCGGCATGGAAAAAGTACGGCCATTAATCATTTTTATGAGAAGCTATTGAAGCTAAAAGATGATATTAATACGCCATCGGCTAAACGGATCGCCGAAGTTCGGCATCAATATATGAAGGAGTATGTCGAACGATTTATGCAGGAGTGGGAAGGGGAATACTAAGGCTTCATTTCACATAGGCAAATATATCTGCTTAACATGCGGCTGTTGGATAAATGTTGCTGGTAGCCAAATGAAAACGTATAATAAAACGAAAAAAGCGAAAAGGGGTTATGATGATGCCAGATATGTTAGTTAAACTATATGATTTACCAGAATTTGAATCAGTAAGACAATATGAAGCCCGTACGGGAGTTACCATTAGACGCGCAATCGCTCCCGAGAAGCATGTAGTAGCCAAATGGGTGGGTGAGCATTTTAGTCCAGCTTGGGTAAGTGAATGCGAGGTCGCTTTCTCGAAATCTCCTAATACTTGTATTATCGCGACAGAAAACAACAAGCTGTTAGGGTTCGCTTGTTATGATGCTACAACCAAGGGCTTCTTCGGACCTACAGGTGTGGATGAGAGTGAACGCGGCAAGGGTATTGGGAAAATGTTGTTTTTGTATACTATGTATTTGATGCGTTTAGATGGTTATGGTTACGCTGTTATCGGTGGAGCTGGCCCGACTGAATTTTATGCAAAAACGGCTAATGCTACGATTATTGAAGATTCGAAACCAGGTGTATATAAAGGAATGTTGAAATAGTATGCAGATCAAGATCGGTATAGTCGGGACGCAATACGTCGTTGATAAGCTGCTTAAGGTTATTAAGGCCTTCCCGACTTTCTCACCAATAGTACGTATTGTGAATGACGAAGAAGAAACACCATCCGTAGTTGAATCACTGATGCTGGAAGTAGAGGCGCTTCTTCTTTTTGGTGCGCAATCGCATCGTAAGGTCAAAGAAAACGTGCATATAACCGTGCCTGTACATTACGTTCCCCTTACAGGAGCTGGCTTATACAAAACGTTGTTTCACGCTTTGCAGACGGGTAATCTTAGCGGTGGGATTTCGATAGATACGCTTACGAAATCAATGGTTATGAACGCTCTTAAGGATCTTGGGATCGAGCAGACCAAGGTTGTCGTGTATGCCGGTCCTGCACATGCCTCTTCAGACAAGCTGTTTGCATTTCATCAAAATCTTCTAAATACATCAGCCTGCTCATTCGCTATTACCGGCTTGAAGTCTGTTTCGGAGCGTCTATCTGACATTCATGCTGCTAATGAATGGCTTATCCCCTCAGATCAGGATATGGTCGTGACGTTAGAACGAGCTCTATTATCAACAGAATCGCGTCGCATTAAAGAATCTCAAATTGTTGTTGGTATGATTAAGGTCGACGACTTCGGTAAGCTGGTTATGAAACGGAATAATGAGCATGAGGTGCAAAAGCTTAAACTCGATATTCATCGGATGGTGCTTGGATATGTTGAATCTCTAGATGGTTATTTGACAGCGCTTGGTGGAGATGAATATTTGTTTTTTACGACAAGAGGTATCTTTGAGCGGGAAACGGGCGGCTACAAAACAATTCCGCTTGCAAAGGATGCGAACCTTTCTTTTGGGATTTCCTTGAGCTTTGGTGTCGGATTCGGAACGTCAGCCAATGAAGCGGGAACGAACGCAAGAGCGGCGCTTCACAAATCGAAGGAAGCGGGCGGTAATACGTGCTTCATCGTTCGTGAGGACCAAACATTAATCGGTCCGCTTGAAATGGCAGACCCTATGCAAACGGTGCTATCGCCAACGCATGCGGGGCTCATCAAGAGAGCCGAGGACGCAGGTATGACAAGTGCTTATTTAAGTAAGCTGCTTTCTTATACAGCGAAATATGGGAAATACGAATATAAGGTGCATGAGCTTGCATCCTTACTAGAAGTTACAGTGAGAACCGCTCATCGTTTACTTTTGCTCTGGATCGATAATGGGCTCGTAGACATTTCAGGCATGGAGAAGGTTCCTAAGGGGAGGCCGCGGCAAATCTATCGGTTTTCTTTCTTGAAGGATAAAACGATGATGTAGTTATTTGTTTCGCTATTTAAAGACAATTTAAAGATTTGTCTTTATATAACCTCTGTCGGTATTATGGAGTTAGATCCATACCAAGAGAGGGGAAACTCACAATGAAAACCATGGAACAATTAGAAGCGAAATTAGCGGAGCCATCTGAGGCGCTTATCAAGGATTTAGCACGAGTAAACGGCGATATTCTGATTCTTGGTGTAGGCGGAAAGATGGGTCCAAGCCTAGCTAGATTGGCAAAAAACGCAATTCGTGAGGGCGGATTGAATAAGCGTGTTATCGGCGTATCACGCTTTTCAAACGAAGAAGCGAGACGCGAGCTGGAGGATGCGGGAGTCGAGACGATTTCCTGTGACCTATTGAATGATGATGAACTCAAACAACTGCCTCATGCAGATAATATTTTATATATGGCAGGTAATAAATTCGGGACAACAGGCAGAGAACATTTTACTTGGGGGATGAATACGTATTTGCCAGGCAGAGTTGCCGAGAAATACAAAGACTCCCGAATTGTCGTGTTCTCGTCAGGAAATATTTATCCGTTCATGCCTATTGGCAGCGGTGGTGCAAATGAATCGGTATCGCCTGAGCCTATTGGTGAATACGCACAATCAACGCTAGGTCGCGAACGTATTTTTGAATATCATTCCCATAAAAATGGTACACCGATGTTGTTCTATCGTCTGAATTATGCAATTGATATGCGTTATGGCGTACTGTTGGAAATTGCGAAATCGGTTAATGAACAACGTTCGATCAATATATCAATGGGTCATGCTAACGTGATTTGGCAGGGCGATGCCAATACAATGGCACTTCGCTGCTTGACTGAGTGTACGAATCCGCCAAGCGTTATGAATATTACAGGGCCGGAAACGATGTCCATTCGTTGGGCTGCTGAGGAGTTCGCGAAGCGACTTGGCAAGGAAGTCATTTTGGAAGGTACGGAATCGGAGATTGCGCTTCTGAATAATGCGTCTAAATCGCATCAACGCTTTGGCTATCCATCTGTGTCATTGCTTCAAATGATTGACTGGTTAGCAGAGTGGATTCAAGCAGGCGGAGCAACTTGGAATAAACCGACTCATTTCCAAGAAAGAAAGGGGAAATACTAATGACAGCGACAACAACTCTTTCTCCTGAATTGCTTAAAGCGCTGCATGAAGGACTTGTCATACCGGCTCATCCGCTCGCCCTGGATGAGAATCGTAAGCTGGATGAACGGCATCAACGTGCTTTAACTCGTTACTATGCCGCATCCGGAGCAGGAGGCATTGCGATTGGTGTCCATTCTACGCAATTTGAAATTCGCGATGAGCCTTACAATCTCTATGAGACTGTGCTCCGAATGGCAGCAGAAGAAATTGCCAAAGCGAATCTACAGCGCCCATTTATAAAGGTGGCAGGAATTTGCGGTCCTAATGAACAGGCAGTAAACGAAACTCGAATTGCTCTATCGCTTGGATACGATGCGGCGTTGCTAAGTATGGGCGGTCTTAAAGGTTGGAGTGAGCAAGAGATTCTGGATAGAACGAAGCTGGTTGCAGCTATAATGCCTGTTATCGGCTTTTACTTGCAGCCATCTGTAGGCGGTCAAATATTCAGCTTTGACTTCTGGTGTCAATTTGCCGAAATTCCGAATGTAGTCGCTATCAAAATGGCACCATTTAATCGTTATCAAACGATAGATGTAGTGCGTGCCGTTTGCAATTCGAGCAGACGCGATGAAATTGCTTTATATACGGGCAATGATGATAACATCGTTAATGATCTATTGACTACTTACCGCTTTGAAGTTGCTGGAGAAACGGTAGAGAAGGCGATCGTCGGAGGATTGCTCGGTCACTGGGCCGTTTGGACTGAAAAAGCCGTTACACTGCTTGAGGAAATTAAGACTATTCGAAATGACTATCAAATTTCTAAGAATTGGTTGACAAGGAACGTGCAAGTGACGGATTCAAATRCTGCATTTTTTGATCCGGCGCATCATTTTGAAGGCTGTATTCCTGGAATTCATGAGGTGCTGCGTCGTCAAGGGCTGCTGCAAGGCATTTGGTGCTTGAATCCAAATGAAACACTATCTCCAGGACAATCGGAGGAGATTGATCGTGTATATCGGGACTATCCACATCTGCATGATGATGATTTCGTCACTGCGCATCTCAAGGAGTGGCTGGGAGATAACTAATAGAGAGGGGCTCAAACATGCGATTTAAGGATGTGTTTTCTATAATCGGTCCGAGTATGGTGGGTCCTTCTAGCTCTCACACTGCCGGTGCCGTTCGACTTGGTAGAACGGCTAGGCATGTGCTTGGTGGTTTGCCGGAGCATGCAGAAATTATTTTCTATGGGTCATTTGCTACAACATATCGCGGTCACGGCACCGATCTTGCGATTATTGCCGGATTACTTAATTATGATACGGATGATATGCGAATCAAGGAGGCCTTCGCTAGAAGCGAGGCTGCTGGATTAGAGGTACAATTTCGTACTGCTCAGAAGGCTGGCGTACATCCGAATACAGCAACCTTAATTCTTAAGCGGGGAGAGCAGACGGTTACTGTTACTGGCTGTTCCATAGGCGGAGGCAATATTGAAGTTGTAGGTATTGATGATTTTGATGTTAAATTTACGGCGACCTATCCCACTTTATTAATTTTTCACGCTGATCGTTCGGGAATTATCGCTGAAATGACGGATATCCTAAGGCATGCCAATGCCAACATCGGTTACATGGAGGTTGATCGAAAGTCACGAAGTGGTGATGCTCTAACTGTTATTGAAAGTGATGAGGGATTAGCTTCTGAATTTATCGATCAAATTACCGCACTGCCCAATGTGCACAGAGTTTGCGTTATCAATCTTACTGCTGAGGAGGGGATGTCATGAGGTTCTCTAACTTGAAGCAATTGACACAGCTATGTGTAGAGGAATCGGTCACAATTGCCCAGCTTATGATTACGGAGCAGGCGGCGGAAACGGGAAAAACTGCTGAACAAGTATTTGAGCAAATGTCCACTTATTATGAAGTGATGAAGGAAGCAGTTCGCAAAGGGATAGAGGATGACTCTAAATCTCGCAGCGGCTTAACGGGTGGAGATGCGAAGCGTGTTCAATCTTACTTGCAAAACGGCACAGCTTCCTTAGGAACCGAGGCATGTACAGCAATGGCTTATGCTTTAGCCGTCTCAGAGGTTAATGCTTCCATGGGACGCATTATTGCTACCCCAACTGCAGGCTCCTGTGGCATCATTCCGGGTGTTTTCGTTAGTTCGCAGGAGAGATTCGACTGGAAAGATGAGCATATGGTTAATGGTCTTTTCTGTGCAGGAGCAATCGGCTACGTCATTGCAAACAACTCGTTCGTGTCGGGTGCCGAGGGCGGGTGCCAGGCCGAGGTTGGTTCAGCGATTGGCATGGCGGCAGGAGCATTGGTTGAGCTGCGCGGTGGTACACCAGAGCAGGCTGTACATGCGGTGGGGCTGGCGCTAAAAAATTCGCTGGGCCTTATTTGTGATCCGGTTGGCGGACTAGTAGAAATTCCTTGCATCGTAAGAAACGGATTTGGTGCAGTTACGGCAATGGCAGCTTCAGATATGGCGCTAGCTGGCGTTAGGAGTGTCATTCCATCGGATGAAGTAATCGGTGTTATGCTTGAGGTAGGAAGTGCCATGCCAGAGAAGCATAGGGAAACAGCTAAGGGTGGACTTGCTCAGACACCTACTGGCAAAAAAATTATGAAAGAGCTATATGGGAAAAAGGAGCGTTAATTATGATCTTGTCGACATTAGTTCAATTGGCCAAGCAGCTCGAACCTGAACTGGTTGCCTTTCGCAGAGATTTGCACCGATTCCCAGAGCTGAGCTTTCAAGAATCAGAGACGGCTTCCAAGGTCGTTCAGCAACTGCGACAGCTTGGACTAGTGCTGCGAACCGAAGTAGGCGGGTTCGGTATTGTTGCTGATCTGAAGGGGGAACAGTCAGGGCCAGTCATTGCGCTTAGAGCTGATATGGATGCCCTCCCGATTCAAGAAGAGTCGAATGTAGATTTTGTATCAGTTCGACCCGGTATTATGCATGCTTGCGGGCATGATGCACATACGGCCATTTTGCTAGGCGCGGCGAAGCTGTTAGTTAAACAGCAAATTAAGGGGACTGTGAGGTTCCTTTTTCAATCGGCAGAGGAAATTAATGCAGGAGCAAAGGCGATGATTGAGCAAGGTGCTTTGGATGGTGTAGATGAGATTTATGGTTTGCACAATCTTCCGACTTTGCCAGCTGGAATGGCTGCTACTCGCTATGGTTCATTAATGGGCTCAGTGGACCGCATTGAAATTCATCTGGAAGGCAAAGGCGGGCATGGAGCGATTCCAAACCAAAGTATAGATCCAGTTGTATGCGCTTCAGCAATCGTTATGGCACTGCAGAACATTGTCAGTAGAGAAGTTTCTCCATTTGATCCTGTGGTCGTGACTATTGGCAGCATTAAATCGGGAGAGGCGAACAATGTTATTCCCCACTATGCGGAAATGACGGGGACGATTCGTACATTTAATGCGAAGGTGCAGGAACAAATGCCCGAAAGAATAGAGAGAATCGTTAAGCAAATTGCCGAGGGTTACCGATGTAAGGCGACACTCAGCTATATCGTGCAAACTCCGGTATTGGTTAATCATGATGAGTGCGTCGGGTATGTAGAACGTGCGATTGATGATACGATTGGAGCAGAACGGAGAGTCATTGCTGAGCCGACATTGGCGGGCGAGGACTTTTCTGTGTATTTGAAACATACGCCAGGCTGCTTTTTCTGGCTGGGATCTGGTCCTGCAGTCAATGCTAGCGAAGCGTACGGGCTTCATCATCCCAAATATGAATTAAATGAAGACTGTATCCCACTGGGCGCTTCATTGCTTGCAGCTATTGCTCTACAGAGATTATCGGACACCTAATCTGTTAATCTGCGTTTGGAAAGGAGCTAGTCATCGTGCAACTATTGAATATTGGCATAATTGGTACCGACACCTCCCATTCTGTTGCTTTTACGAAGCTGCTAAACGATCCTACTGATGTCAATCATGTACCGGGTGGGCGTGTGGTTGCCGCATTTCCTGGCGGCTCTCATGATTTCTCGCTTAGTGCTGATCGAGTTGAAGGTTTTATGGCAAAGCTAGAGGAGGAGTTTGGGGTACATAGAACGGACACTCCTGAAGAGATTGCAACAAGCTGTGATGCGATATTGCTTACATCAGCAGATGGCCGTGTACATCTCGATCAATTTAGGAGAATCGCTCCTTACGGTAAGCCTGTATTTATTGATAAACCATTAGTACTAAGTTCAGAGGATGCTCTCGAAATGTTCCGTGTAGCCAAACAGTACAAGGTGGCTATTATGAGCAGTTCTGCCCTGCGATATGCGGAGCACGTTGTTGGAGATTTGGGGAGCGTCAATGCAGGGCCCATTAAGAGCGCAGCTATTAGCGGTCCGTTGGCTGTGGAGCCAACACAATCCTATTATTATTGGTATGGGATTCATTCGGTAGAGCTGCTCTATGCGATAATGGGCGTTGGGTGCTTGGAAGTGAACGTTACTACCAAAGAGGATCATGATTTGATTTCTGCTGAGTGGAAGGAAGGTCGCAAGGGCACTATCAAGCTGAGTCGATCAGCGGATAGTCCTTTCTGTGCAGCTATCCATAGAGAAGACCACACC
>NZ_JBFUHJ010000145.1:0-12225 GCF_056402455.1 Paenibacillus sp. P4_A7
ATACTATGGCTATCTCTCTCGTAAAAGGTCAAAAGGTTGATTTAACAAAAGGAAATGCAGGCCTCAGCAAAGTTATCGTTGGTTTGGGATGGGATCCTTTGCAAGCGAAAAGCGGTTTCTTCGGTATGAAGAAAGCGGCTAACGTGGACTGCGATGCTTCAGCGCTACTTCTAGATGCTAATGGCAAACTAAGCGGCGAGAAAAGTCTCGTCTGCTTCTATAATAAGCAAAGCGGTTGTAATACTGTCGTTCATTCTGGTGACAATATTACAGGTGAAGGTGATGGCGATGACGAACAGATCATTGTTGAACTTAATCGCGTACCGGCTGAAGTTCAAAAAATTCTTTGTGTAGTAAACATTTACGAATGTGAAGCGCGCAAGCAAGACTTTGGCATGATCAAATCGGCATATATTCGCATCGTTAATCCGTCTAACAATCAGGAGTTAATCCGTTTCAACCTGTCTGACGATTATTCAGGTAAAACGGCGCTGGTTGTCGGAGAGCTTTACCGTCATAACGGCGAATGGAAATTTAATGCGATTGGCGAAGGCACTCATGCTGCCCATGTAGACATTTTTGCTCGTCAGTACAAATAAGTAAATTCGTACAAACAATTAAAAATTAGAAAGAAGGCATTCCAAAATGGCTATTAGTTTATCAAAAGGTCAAAAAATCGATCTAACGAAAACAAATCCAGGTCTATCAAAAATTACAGTTGGTCTTGGCTGGGACACTAATAAGTATGATGGCGGTAAAGACTTTGACCTTGATGCATCAATCTTCTGCTTGAATGCACAAGGAAAAGCGAATTCCGAAGCTGATTTCATTTTCTACAATAACCCGAAAAACGCTAACGGTTCTGTCTTACACACTGGTGACAACCGTACTGGCGAGGGTGATGGCGATGATGAGAAAGTTAATGTCGATTTGTCTGCTGTTCCTGCTGAAACAGAAAAGATTGCATTCTGCATTACGATCCATGAAGGTGCAGAGCGCAGCCAAAACTTTGGACAAGTATCCAATGCTTTCGTTCGTATCGTTGATGAGCAAAGTGGTACAGAATTGRTTCGTTATGACCTTGGAGAAGACTTCTCTGTAGAAACGGCTGTTGTCGTTGGAGAGCTTTACCGTCATTCAGGCGAATGGAAATTTAGTGCAGTCGRCAGCGGATTCCAAGACGGATTATCGGGTCTTGTTCGCGACTATGGTCTTGCTTAAGCTAACGAATGAGTAGCTGAGGGTCGCCTTTGGCGGCCCTTTTTATGGACAACCTACCCTATAAGGAGGCATTTATATGCCAGTAAATTTATCTAAAGGTCAGAAGGTCGATCTTACGAAGTCCAATCCGGGTATGTCCAAAATTACTGTAGGACTTGGCTGGGATGTTAATAAATACGATGGCGGCAGTGGTTTTGACCTCGATGCAACGGCGTTCTGCTTAAATGCTTCAGGGAAAGTTAACAGTGAGAAGGAATTTATCTTTTATAATAATAAATCCAATTCGAATGGTTCAATCGTATCATCCGGCGACAATCAGAGTGGTGAAGGAACAGGCGACGACGAGAGCATCAAAATTAACTTGCCTGCCGTTCCTGCTGATATTCAGAAAGTCGCATTTTGTATTACGATCCATGATGCAGCAAATCGCAATCAGAACTTTGGACAAGTAGCAAATGCTTATGTCCGTGTACTTAATGAGGATACTGGCGAAGAATTAATCCGTTATGATCTTGGAGAAGATTTCTCTGTAGAAACAGCTGTTGTAGTTGGAGAGCTTTATCGCCACAATACGGAATGGAAATTCAGCGCGGTTGGCAGCGGCTATCAAAATGGACTAGAAGGACTATGTACTGATTTTGGTGTTTCAACGTAATTTAACTTTGAATCCGAAGGAGATTACCAACCATGTCGATAAACCTTTCTAAAGGACAACGTATTGATCTTACCAAAACCAATCCGGGTCTTACAAAAGTCGTTCTCGGCTTGGGCTGGGACACAAATAAATATACTGGTGGCGGAGAAATTGATCTCGATGCCAGTGTGTTTCTCTTGGATCAGAACGGTAAGGCACAAGATGAAAAGGATTTTGTGTTTTATAACAATCTTATTGCCTATAATGGGGCTGTGGAGCATACAGGCGATAATCGTACCGGAGAGGGAGATGGAGACGACGAGCAAATTAAAATTGATTTCTCGAAGGTTCCGAATCAAATTTCTCGAGTTGGAGTATCGGTTACGATTCACGATGGAGAAGGTCGTCAGCAAAATTTCGGACAAGTCTCTAATGCTTTTGTTAGATTAGTTGATGAAATGACGGGTAGAGAAATCCTTCGATATGATCTTGGAGAAGATTTTTCAGTCGAAACAGCTATCGTGTTTTGTGAGTTATATAGGCATGGAGCAGACTGGAAGTTTCAAGCGATTGGGTCAGGCTTCTCCGGTGGTTTAGCTGCTCTTTGCCGAAATTATGGGCTTTCAGTGTAATACACAATTTTTAGGGGTGGCATTACATAAGCGCTTATGTCACCCTATCCTACCACTGAGAAGGGCGGTTTACGCATGGAGTTGTCTTTATCTAAAGGACAAAAAGCAGATATCACGAAAAATAATCCTTCATTTAAAAGCCTTCTTATTGGCATGGGATGGCGAAGCGGAACTGGCATCGATGTTGATTTCTCAGCATTTCTTTTACGTTCGAACGGCAAAGTAGCCGGTGATAGTGATTTAATTTTTTATGGTAATCCTAAAGAAGCTCGCGGTTCAATTGAACTGTCTGGTGCGAACAAACGGAATATCGCAGGAAAAACTGATCAGGAGCAAGTACTGATCCGTCTGAATGAGGTACCAAATGAAATTGAACGAATTTCTTTTACTTTGACTATTTATGACGGAGAAGTTAGAAAACAAAGTTTTTCGGACGTTGATGATACGTATATACGCATTATTGACGAAGGAACTGGACGTGAAATTGTGCGTTATGACCTTGGAAAAAACTTCTCCATAGAGACTGCTATTGTTGTCGGAGATTTATATAGATACAATGGCGAGTGGAAGTTTAACGCCATTGGATCAGGTTATTCCGGTGGACTAGGCGCTCTTTGCACGAGCTTTGGCGTTGAGGTAAAGGCTGATTCTAAGGCGCCAGATGAACCTCCTGTGCCCAAAGCGGCTCCAACCCCACCACCAGCACCAGCACCAATAGTACCGCCAGCACCATCAGCACCAATAGTACCAAGTGCTCCAACGATAAGTCTGAGCAAGATTTCTCTGAAGAAGCGCGGAGATGTTATTAATCTCCAAAAGGGTAGCGGGTCGCTTGGTGAGATAGTCGTTAATCTAAACTGGACTCAAAAAAAATCAACCGGTTTTTTTGGACGCTCAAATAGCGTGGATCTGGATATCGGCTGTCTGTTTGAATTAAAGAACGGCATGAAGGGTTCTGTTCAAGCGCTTGGGAACAGCTTTGGTGATTTCACGAGAGCTCCATATGTGTCTCTGGACGGAGACGATCGAACGGGCTCCATTACAACAGGTGAAAACCTCCGTATTAATGGAAATAAGCTCACGGATTTTAAACGTGTGGTCGTTTACGCGTATATTTATGAAGGTGCGACTAACTGGGCTGAAGCTGCTGGTGTTGTAACAATTAAACAAACTGGCGGTCCAGAAATTGAAGTACGAATGGACGAGCATAATAACCGTATGGGTATGTGCGCAATCGCAATGATTGAAAATGTGAATGATGAGACGTTTAGCATCAAGCGATTGGTTCAGTATTTCTCAGGACACAAACAGTTAGACGAGGCGTATGATTGGGGTCTCAAATGGGTCCAGGGCAGTAAATAATAGTCACACTTGGAGGATTACGTAAATGGCTGATTTTATTCAAAATCTATTTGCAAATTTCGGAGCTTTCTTTAGTTGGGAAAACCTTTCGGGGATACTTACCGATCCAGCCAGCTGGGGAATTATATTTACCTTAGTACTCTTGGAAGGGTTGCTATCAGCGGATAATGCCTTAGTACTTGCCGTAATGGTTAAGCATTTGCCTAAGGAGCAGCAGAAGAAAGCATTGCTCTATGGTATCATTGGAGCATATATATTCCGTTTCATTGCAATCGGTGTAGGGGTATATCTCGTACAAATTACGTGGATTAAAGTAGCGGGTGGTCTGTATCTACTTTGGATTGCTTTAAGTAATCTCTTCCATCTCGAGTTCAAGTTGGCTCGTGTTGGCAATATTCCCTTAATACCGTATATTGGCAAAAAAGGCGTTGAAGAAGAGTCGGAAGTTAAAAACAAAGGATTAGGCTTCTGGCGCACAGTTTTGGCCGTTGAAATTATGGATATTGCATTCAGTATCGATAGCGTTCTAGCTGCCTTTGGTGTTAGTGAAGAGGTTTGGGTTCTATTCTTAGGTGGTATATTCGGCGTACTGATGATGCGTGGTGTCGCGCAAGTATTCCTTAAGTTAATAGATAGGTTCCCTGAGCTTGAGAAAGCAGCTTTTATTCTGATTATTATTATTGGTGTAAAAATGATTGCCGGCGCTTATGGCCTTCATGTATCGCACGTATGGTTCTTTAGCTTAGTAATCGCTGTGTTTGGCGGTACGATATTTTTCAGCTCACTTCGTAAAAAACGTGAGAACAAAACAGCTTAAGTAATCGCACATAAACAGCTTGACGAAATATCCCTCATTTGACCGTGAGGGGTATTTTTTACTCTTACATCTCATATTCATGACGATTCATTATCGCCATTATAAGGAGGAATGACCTTTGAGGTATTTTAACTATATTACCCATGAAGAAGAACAGTCCTTCTTTTATTCACTACCGATGAATTTCAATAATTATTCGGACAAGGAAGTAATTGCTCATGCCATTGGCGCCGCTTTGTATATGCCGGCAACCAAGGATAACATAGCCAATGATTTAGTAGCGTCAAAACACGAAGGACTCGTGTCTATGGTAATAGACCTCGAAGATGCCATCGGCGATAATCAAATTATGCAAGCGGAAGAAACATTAAAGCAAACCCTGCTAAAGATCAGTCAGTATATAGCAGGAGGAGTGTTAAGCCCAGATAATATTCCTCTAATGTTCATTCGTGTACGTTCTATAGAACAGTTAAAACGGTTATTATCTTTCTTTGGTGATGAAATTCAGTATATTACTGGTATCGTTTTTCCGAAATTCAACATTGAGACCGGAGGACAGTACCTCAGTCTTATTTCCGAGTACAACAAGCGAAAGAAGGCAGCGAGCCCGACACTTTATGGTATGCCAATATTGGAAAGCGCTGAGGTCATTTATCGCGAGACGAGAATGGAAACACTGCTAGGACTATCCAAGCTGCTAAACAAGTATAAGGAATATGTTTTGAATGTGCGTATCGGTGCTACGGATTTTTCCAGCTTATTTGGACTGAGAAGAAGTCCAGATAATACAATCTATGATATTGGCGTTATAAGAGATTGTATAGCTGATATTGTTAATGTTTTTGGACGGATGGACAATAATTATGTGATCTCGGGTCCGGTTTGGGAGTATTTCAAGAGTGATCGTGTATTCAAACCGCAGCTAAGGCAAACACCTTTCGAGGAAAGTATGGGACGTCACAACGGACGCCTCCTCCGAATGTCTTATATTGATAAGTATGTAGATGGTTTAATCCGAGAAGTGGCAATGGATAAGGAAAACGGTATTCATGGGAAGACAATTATTCATCCTACCCATATTAAGCCGGTACAATCGATGTTTGTTGTTACACATGAAGAATACATGGATGCGTTGCACATCCTAGAGAATAGCAAGGGCGACCTAGGCGTTATGAAGAGCCAATATTCCAATAAGATGAATGAGTTCAAACCGCATATGACATGGGCAAAACGAATTATGATGCGATCGAAAATTTATGGGGTGCTAAATGAAAACCAAAACTTCACCTGTCTTCTATCAGAAGAACGAGAATCTGCAATCGTATAATATTATAGGCGATTTAAACATTACTATAGAAGTTACGAATAATCCCTTCCGTATTCCGCTTGATTCACTCTTCAATATGGCAGCTAGAATGAATAAAAAACGCAGCTTTCTCTTTGTCAGCAAGGTTTTAGGTAAGCATATTCCTGTAAGACCACATGTGTCTCTACTAGCAGGAGCAGCGCTTGGATTGTTGTATCAGCAGTTCAGAGATGAACCCCTTCCCCTTCGCATGGAACAACTTTTAAAAGCCTTCGAAGCGCCAGAGGCAGCAAGTGAAATTTTTGATTATTTGAAACAGAACAAAATGTTGATTAAGGATAAAACACTTTTTATAGGATTCGCAGAAACAGCAACAGCGCTCGGTCACAGCATGTTTGATTTCTTTGAGGGCAATGCTTCTTTTCTTCATACGACAAGAGAGAGTATTGCCTATATGAGCTCATGCATCGATTTTGAAGAGGAGCATTCACACGCGACAACTCATCGTTGTTATGCCAGTGACCCTTCTATTTTTCAGGATGCAGAAACCATTATTTTAATCGATGACGAAATGACTACTGGTAAAACTACACTAAATATTATTAGTGACCTGCATGCCAGATACGGTAAAAAAAGCTATGTGGTAGCAAGCCTTCTAGATTGGCGCTCCAATGCGGATATAGAGCAATTTCATAGCAAGGAGAACGAGCTCGGCGTAAGCATTCAATGCTTATCTTTAGTAGCCGGACAAATTACTTTGACGGGATCACCTATTGAAACAACTTATCTTGAAGATAAAAAGGATAAGCCTGCTGTACAACCAAGTATTTCTTCTATTCGTTTAGATCCTTATTTTGCACATCATCCAGCTAAGGATAAGGGAGTAGCTTATGTTGCGCACACAGGACGCTTCGGTATCACTGCCGAGGAAAATAATAGTTTAAACGATGAAGTGAATCAAGCAGCAGATTATCTAAGTTCATATAGAACCGGAAGCAAATTGCTTTGTATGGGAACCGGTGAGTTTATGTTTATTCCAATGCTGATAGCTGCAAAGCTGGCAGGAGATGTATCGTATCAGTCGAGCACTCGCAGTCCGATACATCCCGATTCCAACCCTGCTTATGCTGTTCGCTCTGCTTATAAATTTAAGTCGCCTGAGCATGCCGACGTCATGAATTTTATGTATAATATTCCGCCAGGACATTATGATCAGATGTTTCTCTTCATGGAACGAGAGGTGGCTTCTGATCAGCTAGAGCAGCTGCAGCAAGCTCTTTTATCGCTGGAAATTCCGAATATCCATATCGTTTATAGCAGCACTTAAAGGAGGAGCGTTTATTGACTACTAACCGTTATGCCCCAAAAATAGCCGCTCCTACACCGATGGGAAGCTACAAGCAGGAAGATGTTATTTTTCTTCTAAAGGATCTTAGTGACGTCCAGCTGGAACAGCCAACTGAAGACAGGGAAGAGTCGATGCAATCCGGAGGACATTATTCGGAGAGCCTGCCTATAGAATATCAGCCTACTGCCGAGTATTTGGAGTTGTTCCATCAAACACTTGGTGACTACGCCGAACGAATCGCAAGAGCAGTTGGAATTGTGTCAGAGCTGATCGTTCAGAAAAGAGGGTTTAACATTGTACTCGCTTCTTTGGCTAGAGCAGGCACTCCAGTAGGTGTATTGATTAAGCGTTATATCAAGCAGGTTTATGATCACGATCTTCCTCACTACAGCATTTCTATTATTCGGGGCAAGGGAATTGATGAGAATGCGCTTCTGTATATGACGGAGAACCATCCGCAAGCGAGTATTCAATTTGTTGACGGCTGGACGGGCAAGGGAGCGATTAGCAAGGTACTGATTGAAGGATGCGCCGAGTTTGAGAAAAAATATGATGTGCGTCTCAATGATGATCTTGCTGTATTAGCAGATCCAGGATATTGCTCGAGCACTTTCGGTACGAGAGAGGATTTTTTGATTCCGAGCGCCTGCTTGAATTCAACCGTGTCTGGCTTAATAAGCCGAACCGTATTAAGGGATGACCTTATTTTAGCTGATGATTTCCATGGCGCTAAATTTTATAAGGACTGGATGAAGTCAGACGTATCTAATTTATTCGTAGATACCATTTGCTCACACTTTGAGCGAATCGAAATAAGTGCAAAGGCAGAAGCAAACAAGCTGCTTTCAGATGAGGAAGAGACTCGAATTACATGGCAAGGGATGCAGGATATTCAACGTATTCAAGAAGACTTTCAAATATCCAACGTTAACTTGGTAAAGCCGGGAGTAGGAGAAACTACACGCGTACTACTTCGCAGAATCCCTTGGAAAATACTTGTGAATCGTCTCGATAACCCGAATTTGAAGCATATTCTCTTATTAGCTAATGAACGGGGTGTGCCCGTAGTAGAATATCCACAAATGAGCTATACGTGCTGCGGTATTATTCAGCCCCTTAAGGGGGAGAAAGAATGATATTCGCAAGTGATTTAGATCAAACCTTGATTTACTCCGAGAGGTCCAAAGGAGACATTTCTTTGGAGGATATGGTGCCGGTCGAGTTATACGAAGGCAGATATATATCCTATATGACAAAGCTGGCAATGGAGAAAATGGAAGAGCTTCAGCAGCTTGTTGAGTTTGTTCCTGTTACGACACGAATTCCAGCGCAATATAATCGGATTTTTAAAATCAGGGAGCAGTTTCGGCCCCGTTATGCCATAGTGAGTAATGGCGGAACTGTACTTATGAATGATCAAACGGATCAAGAATGGAACGAAGTAGTCCGCGAATCGGTGAAATCGCATTGTGCCGAGCACACAGAGATTATTGATTTGTTTAATAAAATTGCCGAATCACATTGGGTGAAATCGTCAACGTTATGTGATGATTTGTTTTACTCCATCGTAGTGGAAAGAGATCAGCTGCCGCTAGAATCATTGGATGAACTTAGACTGCAGATCGCAAATCTTGGCTGGAGCTATTCACTTCAAGGCAGAAAAATTTATTTGGTGCCTGAGAAAGTGAGCAAAGGCGCTGCTATTGCTTATGTTAACGAGAAGTTAGGCTCAAGGTACATCTATGCCGCAGGTGATAGTCTGTTGGATGAGAGCTTATTGCTTGCAGCCGATTATGCCATCTCACCCTCGCATGGCGAGCTGAGACGAACCTATGCCTCACATCCGCATATTCAATTCACGAAGCATAAGGGTGCTTGGGCTACCGAAGAATTGCTCGATATTATTTTAAAGCATGCCGAGGACAGACGACAGTATTCGTTGAATGATAAATAGAATGAAAGAAGGTCATATAAATGACACGTATTTATTTGAATCGCTGGTTCTCAGTAGCTTACCACTATATTAATATGATTCGAAATAATGCGGATGGTGAGAAGTTTAAGTTTTATGGCACCCATCCTGACATCAATCATATGTCACTGCAAGCAGCAGATCATGCAGAAACAGAGCCAGCGCTTGAAGGTTTAGAGTATGTCCAGTTCTGTGTAGACTTCTGCAAGAGACATTTAATTGATGTTTTTATTCCGCGTTTACACATGGAGGAAATATCTCGCTATGCTCATTTATTTGACGAGATAGGCACGAAGGTAATGGTTTGTCGTGATATTCCCTTACTTGATTCCATGGTTGAGAAGGACAAGTTTTATGCTTCGCTGGCAGATAAGAATCTAGTAACGATTCCAGATTATCGTATTGCAAATACAGCAGCTGAATTTAAGCAGGCCTATGAAGAGCTCACGGCGGCAGGACATAAGGTTTGTTTTAAACCAACAAAATCAGAAGGCGGTATGGGCTTTCGTATTATAGATAATGATCGTGATCCGCTCAAGGAGCTTTATGGCTATGTATCGCTATCGACAACGTTCAAGCAAGCGTATGAAACCCTTTCCCTAACTGATCGATTTGACACGATAATGGTCATGGAGATGCTTGAGGAATCCGAGTATAGTATTGATTGCGTTGCAACGGAAGAAGGAGAGTTGATTACCGCTATACCGCGTCGAAAGTCAACTGGACGAGTCTATTTGCTTGAAGCAGTGCCTGAGCTTCTTGAAATCTCTCAGCGAATTGCCAAGGAACTGCGAATTCCTTATGCCTTTAATATTCAAGTGAAATATAACAATGGGATTCCTAAGCTGCTTGAGATTAACCCGCGAATGTCTGGGGGGCTTTTTATAACCTGCCTATCCGGTATAAATATGCCTTATCTGGCTATCCAAGCTGCTTTAGGAAAAACAATTGCGACGCCAGTTCCCGAATTTGGTATTAAATCGGGCTATATTGAGCAAGCAGTAATTATGAATTGACTTACGTGTACCAAAAACGAGATAATTGATAGTGATAGATGAAAACGTGAGTCGAATGTAACGTATGAATGATTGTACAGCATGAAACAGCATAAATTCACGATGGAGGTGTCACGTCAACGAGATGAAAAAATCCATTATCATTACCGTAGTCAGTTATGTTCTTGCTATCGTGGCTTATTGGTTCACTTCTGCTTATGTAGCAATTGCTATACCAGCGATTGGCCTATTTGTTTCTCTTGCGATGAGGCAACGAAGTGTGAAGCGACTGCAAGAATATAAGCGGGAATCGGAAGCACAGCAACAGCTGTCAAGCAATCTGCAAAACCAAACGCCTCATGATCAACAACAGCAACAACAGTTTCAATATCAGCAGCAACAACAGCCTGCTGTCACGCAAAGCTCGAATGCAGCTGTTGCAGCCGCTGCTAAACCTGCGCAAATTATCGATCCAGAGCTCGCGTCAGCCCTTGAATACATTGGAGTCATTGAAGATATGATTCTTTTGGAGGGCGAACATAATAACCTGGATGATGAAATCGTACAGAAGACATTAGCTCTGTTAACGCGTCTTAACCGACTTGTGCCAGATTTAGTCGCTTTGGGAGACGAAAGAATCAATCACAATATTGTTAGACTGGTTAGAAAGGATTTAAATTCTACGATCAATCCATTCCTAAGACTCAGCGGTGAAGCGAAGCGTCAAAATCGCCGGCTGCTGCTCGATGGAATTAAGGATATCGACTCAAAACTGACATTTTACACCAAGACAATTGAGCAAAAGGATCTTATGGAGCTGCATACAAAAGCAGAGCTAATACAGCAGCGATATAGACTTAATGATTAATAGAGGGGGAAATGTTCATGTCGCAGCAGTTGGTTCAAATTAAAAATGAAGATATTTCAAAGCTCGAGCAAGAAGTACAGATGACCATGCAAAAGGTTGCTGAAACCGATGTTATGAATCTGGATACGTTGATGGATGAAATCACTAAGAAGGGTCAGAAAACATTGGAGCGCTCTGGACAGACGCTAACGATGCTGGAGAGACCGCTTTCGGATTTGATGTCAGGGAAACGGACAGAAGTAGCGGACAATATGTTGAAGCTGCGGACTGAGGTTGAAGATCTAAGCAAAAGTAAGCAGCTTTCACTCGTGCAAAAGATTATGCGTAAAACACCGATGAAGAACTACATTTACAAATACCAATCAGCCAAAACAAATGTTCAAGTGATTGTAAAGTCACTTCGTGACGGCCGTGACAATCTCGAAGAGAATGTTGTTCATATGCGGAATTTGAAGCGGAGCAGCTTGGATAATGTGTATGATCTTCAATTGCTGGTTGAGTATGGATCACGTCTTAGACAGATGTTTGAAGAGGAAATTGCCAAGCCTGAAAACGAGCACCGGAAGACGCATTTAGAGCGCGGACTACGGAAGGTAGTCACTAAAATTCAAACGTATACGGAAATGATTATGTTATATCAGCAAGCGATTGCAGCAACGGATATTATTAATGACACGAATGATAAGCTGATGGATGCATTGGACAGCTCCATTGATAAGACGCAGCATCTGATGTCTGTATCGGTTCTCATTGCCAGTGCGATTGATGATCAGATGAAAGCAATTGAGGCGGTCAATTCAACAAATGAAATGTTAGGCAATCAATTCGCTGAAAATGCTCGTCTATTAAATGAGACAAGCGATAAAGCGAATCAAGCACTTACAAAGCCTGCGATGAGCATGGAATTGATTGAACGTGCTATGACGGATCTTTTCTCAGCTATGGATAAATACGAGAACTCAAACCGTCTCATTATTCAAACCGCAACGCAGCAAACAGAGAAAATGACCCAAATCAATCAGCAAGTTGGACAACGACTAGGTATTCAAGCAGCATCAAATGCCAATCCG
>NZ_JBFUHJ010000146.1:0-12106 GCF_056402455.1 Paenibacillus sp. P4_A7
ATCGTACTAAGCTTGAACGGGCGGACGAGCTGTATGCGGATCATCGCGGTCAATTGCTTGGTGGACCGTCTCTCGAGGAGCTTGAGACGATTCCTGCTTGGACCAGACATTCTCTACGGGTTAAACCTGGTATGAGGAAAGATGTATTCATTTCGGGTCTCGGCTGGATACAAGTGAACGGAGCAACAGGAGCGATGATTGATATTTATGCGCCTAAGGGTGTAAAAGTTATTCTTCGCGATTCAATGATCTAACATGGGCGCTAGGAAGGGGAATTCACTGTGACGATAGCAGGCACAGGAAGCCGTATCGACAGCAATACCATTTTGTTCGGCGTAATTGGTCATCCCATTCGTCATTCGAAGTCTCCAATTATGATGAACCGAGCATTTCAAGAAACAGGAATTAACGGTATTTATATCGCCTCTCTGGTAACGAGCGATCGTTTGTCTGATTTCGTCGCAGGGGTTCGTGCAATGGGCATACGCGGTGTTAATGTTACGATTCCGCATAAGCTGGATATCATGGACCTTCTGGACGTGATTGACCCGGGTGCGCAAGCCATTGGTGCGGT
Organism: Paenibacillus sp. P4_A7; assembly: GCF_056402455.1. NCBI lineage: Bacteria > Bacillati > Bacillota > Bacilli > Caryophanales > Paenibacillaceae > Paenibacillus > Paenibacillus sp. P4_A7. The sequence continues at coordinate 575 of NZ_JBFUHJ010000146.1, forward strand.
AAATACAATCGTTAACGATGATGGGAAATTGATCGGATATAATACAGACGGAATAGGCTATGTTCGTTCTTTGAAGGAAGAAGCAGAGCCTGATTTAGCTGGCAAAAGAATCGTAGTCATCGGCGCGGGCGGCGCATCGCGGGGCATTATTTACGCGCTTGCTAAGGAAAAGCCTTCACATATTACGATTTCAAACCGTTCTGTGGAACGTGCGGTCGAGCTTGCAAAAGCGTTTGAGGACCAAGTCGACATTGAAGCTGTGTCTAATGACAAGCTTCGATCGGCATGTCAGGAAGCTGACATTATTRTTAATACAACATCTGTCGGCATGTTTCCGAAGACGGATGAAACACCCGTTGATGCTGCTTGGCTTAAGCCGGGCTCAGTCGCGAGTGATTTAATCTACAACCCGATTAAAACGAAATTTCTTGAGCAAGCAGAGCAGCGCGGCTGCCGCATTCACAGCGGACTTGGCATGTTCATCTATCAAGGGGCATACGCCTTTGAATATTGGACCGGACAGCCAGCGCCAGTTGCGGCAATGCGCGAAACTGTACTTGCATCGCTGCAAGGCTGACTTAGGGTAAGCCAATCATAAGAATTATTGAGATGAAAGAAGGAACCATAACAATGCTTACAGGTAAACAAAAAAGATATTTAAGAGCTCTCGCTCACCATTTAACACCGATTTTCCAAGTGGGTAAAGGCGGCTCGAACGATCACCTCGTGCGGCATATCGACGAAGCAATTGAGTCTCGTGAGCTAATTAAGATTTCTGTATTAAATAACTGCCTAGACGATCCGAAGGAAATCGGCGTAGAAATAGCGGCAGCATCCGGCTCCGAGCTTGTCCAAGTAATCGGTAAAACAATCGTGCTCTACAAAGAATCCAAAGACAATAAACAAATCGAGCTTCCTAAACCGGCTCGTAAATAAAGCCTAGCATCATTGGAGCAATGAACTTGTTTTCGTGTTGTTGCAGAAAATATTGCGAATAAGTTAGCGAAGCGGTAGTGTCGTTCTGTAGAAACGCAGTGTTCGCTTCTTGTTCCCTGATTCTAACCGTTAAATGTCTTACAAAATCAAAGAATCAGGGAACGAAAGCGATCGTAAGAATGACACTACCACGCAGCGACATCTATTCGCAAAGGTTTTATGTCCGCCGCGAAACAAATGAGGAGCGAAAAATGTGAGCAAGATAGGGATAATGGGCGGAACCTTCGATCCTATCCATATAGGCCATTTGATTGCAGCTGAAACAGCACGCGAGCAATGTAATTTGCACGAGGTATGGTTTATCCCCACATACGCACCACCGCTTAAAGCAAATGAACCGGGTGTAAGCGGTGAACGGCGCTACGAAATGGTTAGTGAGGCGATTGTGAGCAATCCATCCTTTCGCGCTTTAGACATTGAGCTTCAGCGCGGAGGAGTAAGCTATTCCTACGATACCGTCATGGAGCTGCAGCTTCGCAATCCGAATGACACCTTTTCCTATATTATCGGATCTGATCGTATTAACGACTTGGCGAAGTGGCACAAAATCGAGCAGCTAGCGAAACATATTTCGTTTATCGGTATGGAACGGCCATCTGATCCAATCCACGTTGAGAAGCTTCCGAGCTATTTGCAGGAACGGCTTCAATTGATAAATATGCCTGCGATCGAAATTTCGTCAACTGAGATTAGAAAAAGAAAGAGTGCAGGGCAGTCCGTTCAGTACTTAGTGCCGGATGAAGTACATCGCTATATAAGGAGGTACAGCCTGTATGAATCGTGAACAGATCATTGATAAGGTTAAGGCTCAAATGCCTGAGCGCAGATGGCTTCATACGCAGGGAGTTATGGAGACGGCCGTTAAGCTGGCTGAGCGCTTCGGCGAGGATCCACAACGTGCGGAGAAGGCTGCAATCTTGCATGATGTAGCCAAGTACTGGCCAACCAATCGAATGGAGCAAATCATTCGAGACAAGAATTTGCCTTCTGAATTACTGACCTATGACAAAGAGCTGTGGCATGCGCCAGTAGGCGCTTGGGTTGCAGAGCATGAATATGGTGTAACAGATAGTGAAATACTGGACGCTATCCGCTATCATACTTCAGGACGCAGAGGAATGACGAAGCTCGAGAAAATCGTTTGTTTGGCTGATTATATGGAGCCGGGCCGTGATTTTCCAGGTGTGGAAACCATTCGTGAACGAAGCGAGCTTGATTTAGATCATGCGCTCCTCGCTGGATTCGATTCTACGATATCGTTCTTGTTAGTAAAGGGAAAACGAATTTTTCCGCTAACGATAGAAGCAAGAAACGCTTTGCTGGAAGTATAATAAGGATAATCCGTTCAAAAATCCCACATGCAAACAGGAACAAATCTTTATTGGTGGTACGAGGATTCACTTGTCCCATCTCCCTCGGCAAAAGCTGAGAGGTTATTATTACTATAATGGAGGCTGGCTATGACGATACATTCTGATCAATTGCTACAAATAACGGTTGCGGCAGCAGAAGATAAAAAAGCAGTACAGGTTGTTGCTCTAGATTTAAAGGAAATTTCCCTAGTTGCAGACTATTTTGTGATTTGCAGTGGTAATTCAGATACGCAAGTGCTTGCTATTGCTACAGAAATCAAGAAGCAAGCTGAGATAAGCGGAGCTCGCGTACGCGGTATAGAAGGCATGAACTCAGGCAGATGGGTACTGATCGACCTTGGAGACGTGGTTGTACATGTATTCCACCGTGACGAGCGTGAATACTATAACATTGAGCGCTTATGGTCCGATGCGAAGGTAGTTGAATTCGCATGAGTTTCGTGGCAGGAACGACACGTACGTTAAAGGTGGCCCGCGAGGTGTCGCCTTACGGTTATTTCTTAACCGATGGAGAATCGGATGTGTTGATGCACTACACCGAGCTTGTAGGATCTAAGCCAAAAGTCGGAAATGAAGTAGAAGCATTTCTGTTTTATGACTCCGAAGATCGTTTGGCTGCTACGATGAAAAAGCCTTTGCTGCAGCTTGACGAGCTTGCTCGCTTGAAGGTTGCGGATGTTCATCCTCGGCTAGGTTGCTTTCTAGAGATGGGATTAGGCAGACAACTGCTGCTCCCACTCTCCGAGCTGCCGGAGAGCATTGAATACCGACCATTGCCAGGCGACGAGGTTTTCGTCGTGATGAAGCATGATAAGATCGGGAGACTGATAGCGAAAATTGCTTTTCAGGAAGAGTTGTCCGAGCTTGTTTTTGACGCACCAACCGTCTGGAATAATCAGTGGGTGGAAGGCTGGGTAACAAAAACATTGCAGATTGGCTCATTCGTTATTGTTGATGGAGGTGTTGTAGGATTTGGCGTATATGGTCATATTCCTAGCTCTGAGCGCACAAGACCGCTGCGTCTAGGTGAGCGAGTTAGCGCGCGAGTAACCTTTATCCGTGAAGACGGAAGAGTGAATCTATCGATGTCACAGCGCAAGGAGATCGGCCGATTAGAGGATGCCGATCGAATTTTAGAGTTTCTCAAACTAAGACCGGGCGGCGGGATGCCTTATTCCGATCAAACGGATGCCGATATTATTAAACAAAAATTCGGAATCAGCAAAGGAGCCTTTAAACGTGCTGTAGGCAAGCTGATGCGTGAAGGGATCGTTACGCAGAAAGGGAGCTGGACGTACTTGACTGAACAGATGGAGCCGGAAGTATCTGATCAGCCTGTTGCTGGAACGGCAAACGAGACTGGCTCACATACTGAAGGAGCTGATCAGTAATGACACATTCCTACGGGCAATTCGCAGCTGTATATGATCAATTGATGGAAGATATGCCTTATGCGGAATGGCTTGGATTTGCTAAAGCTGGTTGGTCACGATATGGCATGCCTTCTACGGTCGTTGATCTTGGCTGCGGTACTGGAAGCATAGCCATTCCGCTTGCCCGGTCCGGTTTTCATGTATGCGGAATTGATCTATCGTCGGACATGCTCACGGTTGCTCGCAGTAAATGGGATGAGACGCCCCAGCAGGCGATTAGACCTCGTGCAGGATCCATCAGGTGGCTTCAACAGGATATGCGTGAATGGGAGCTTCAGGAGCCCGTTGACGCGGTCATATCGTTTTGCGATTGCTTGAATTATTTAACCGAAGAGGCTGATATCGAAGCGGCCTTTCGTGCTACATATGCAGCTCTCCGCAGCGGCGGCTCATTCCTATTTGATATGCATCCGCCAAAGCAGTTCGTTCGTTATGCGGAAGAGCAGCCATTTGTACTGGATGAACGGGATGTCGCCTATATATGGACATGCGAGTTCGAGGAGCAGCGTTGTGAGATCGAGCATAATTTAACGATTTTTACTCATGATCGTGATTCGAGGTTTTATCGATTCGAGGAGTCTCATGTGCAGCGCGCATATGATCCTGATTGGATCGAGGCGGCTTTACGAGGAGCAGGCTTCAAGTCGGTAGACCGTTATGCTGATTTTGAGCTTCTGCCGGCAAATAGTAATTCGGAACGGTTATTTTTTGCAGCTGTTAAATAGAATAGCAATAAGCAATTTTACGTGACTGTCCATAAAAAATGGTTGAGCAGAATTCATACGGCTCAACCATTTTTATTTCTTATCTTATGGAAATTGTCGGTTCTTGTAGTTGATTGTAAAATTTTATCAGAATAATAATGGTGAACAAGAAGTGCTATCAGCCTATTGAAAAGTTGATTCGAAAGCAGTAAAGAGGTACGATAAAATATCGTTTTATTCGCGAAGAGCATCCTTTAATCTGCTGTTCATCCCTTGTGATAATGATGTTTTGCGTACAACTTCTAGTTTTAATTTTCGTATTAATTGATTCATTTTTACGTTGTCCTGCTCCAACATACCTATATATGTAAGTAGTTCTGGAGCCGTATAACCGGCATCGTGGAACAATTGCTCCAGCTTAGTTCGAATTTGTTCAGCGGTTATTTTCTCGTCCATTGTGTCCTCCAATATATCAATAAAATGTCACTATCCCATCATATCGGTATCTGTTAAAATAGTCGAGTGCCTCTAATTTGTAAATTAATAATCTCTCCATATTTTTCATTGACGAGACCTATATCTTGATGTAAAATCAAAAACATCAACTACATCTTGATGTAGGTAGAGGCTATCAATGAATGATCATTGGTATAACGTGATTAAGCGCAACTGGCAAAAGCATTGTCAGAAGCGCTTTTTGATTGCTTATATACAGTAGGGGAGCGAACGTGCAATGCTAGTTGTTTATGATTCAAAAACAGGCAATGTCAAACGTTTTATTAATAAATTGAACATGCGCAGCATGCGAATCGATGAGCAAAAAGCAGTGGACGAGCCGTTCGTGCTTGTAACGTACACAACAGGGTTCGGCCAAGTTCCAGAGAAGGTGACATCGTTCTTGGAAAGTAATTCCGAGATGCTCCGTGGAGTTTCTGCGAGCGGTAACCGCAACTGGGGAACAGGGTTTGCCAAGAGTGCGGATACAATCTCTGAACTGTATGATGTGCCTGTTATTTTAAAGTTTGAATTGTCTGGAACGAGTCAAGATACGCAACATTTTGTCGAAAGGGTGCGAACCATTGAAACATATTGAATTGAACAATGAATTAATGCAACGTGGTGCGGATGGATTTTACCAGCTGGATAAAGATAAAGAGGCTGTTGCCGCATTTATGGTAGAAGTAGAAGAGAAGAGCATGAAGTTCGATTCCCTTCGTCACAAGCTAGATTACTTAATCGAAAACGATTATTACGATAATGTATATGACAAATATACATATGAGCAGATTGAAGAAGTCTTCACATTAACATCAAATAGCGGATTTGAATTTCAGTCCTATATGGCTATATCGAAATTTTATAAAGATTATGCAATGAAGTCGAACGATAAAGCGCAGTATTTAGAGCAATATCCAGACCGTGTAGCAATTGTTGCTTTGCATCTTGGACAAGGTGATGCTGAGAGAGCGCTTAGAATCGCGGATGCGATGATCGATCAACGCTTGCAGCCGGCTACACCAACGTTCTTGAACGCAGGTAAAAGTCGTCGCGGCGAAATGGTATCATGCTTTTTGCTTGAGATGGATGATTCTCTTAACTCTATTAACTACGTGCTAGGAACATGCATGCAGCTCTCCAAGATAGGCGGAGGCGTAGCTGTCAATCTGTCCAAACTTCGTGGACGCGGTGAACCCATCAAGGGTGTAGAAGGCGCAGCGAAAGGCATTATGCCTGTGTTGAAGCTAATGGAGGATGCTTTCTCCTACGCGGATCAAATGGGGCAACGCAAAGGCTCAGGAGCAGGCTATTACAACTTGTTCGGCTGGGATATTATTGAATTCCTAGATTGCAAAAAAATTAATGCCGATGAGAAGTCCCGTATCAAAACATTGTCGATCGGACTTATTATACCGAATAAATTTTACGAGCTTGCTGCTCAGAACAAACCTCTCTTTGTATTTGGACCACACTCCGTAATGAAAGCTTACGGCAAGCATCTAGATGATATGGATATGGACGAAATGTACGAAGAACTGCTTGCTAATGAACTTGTTACCAAGAAAAAAGTAATGAATGCACGCGACATGCTGACAAAAATCGCTTCGATTCAGCTTGAATCAGGCTACCCATACATCATGAATAAATCCAATGCTAACAGCGTTCACGCTTTGAAAGATATAGGCTCCATCAAGATGTCCAACCTGTGCACGGAAATCTTCCAGCTGCAAGAGACATCCGAAATTAAAGACTACGGGCACGAGGATATTATTAGACGCGATATTAGCTGTAATCTTGCTTCCCTTAACATCGTAAATGTCATGGAAAGCAAGAAAGTGAAGGAATCCGTTCATGTTGGAATTGAAGCATTAACTACGGTTAGCGACTTGTCCAAAATCGACAATGCGCCAGGTGTGCGCAAAGCGAATGACGAGCTTCACTCGGTAGGTCTTGGCGCAATGAACCTGAATGGTTACTTGGCTAAAAACAAAATCGCTTATGAAAGTGAAGAAGCGAAAGATTTTGCCGGCGTATTCTTTATGATGATGAATTACTATTCCATCGAGCAAAGTATGGAAATTGCTAAAGACCGCGGTGTTACTTTCAAAGACTTTGATCGTTCCGAGTATGCGAAAGGCACTTATTTCGATCGCTATGTAGAGAACGATTTCGGTCCGAAGACAGCTCGTGTTAAGGAATTGTTCGAAGGCATGGACATCCCAACACAGCAGGATTGGGCAAACTTGAAGCAAAATGTGCAAACCCATGGTCTTTTCCATGCTTATCGTCTTGCTATTGCTCCAACGCAAAGTATTTCGTATATCCAAAATGCTACATCTAGCGTTATGCCGATTGTTGAGCATATTGAAACTCGTACTTATGCGAACTCAACAACGTACTATCCAATGCCTTATTTGGCGCAAGAAAATTATTTCTATTATAAATCGGCATATAACATTGATCAGTTCAAGCTGATTGACCTAATTGCTGAAATTCAGCAGCACGTGGACCAAGGTATTTCTACTGTCCTGCATGTAAATAGCAATGTGTCCACTCGAGAGCTGGCGCGTTTCTACGTTTACGCGGCTCAAAAAGGTCTCAAATCACTGTATTACACAAGAACTAAGCGGCTTACGGTTGAGGAATGCACGAGCTGCGCAGTTTAATTTTAAATGATAAGAATTTATAAGTTTCACACTTAAAATATGCTAATAATTCACCGCGAAACGAGCTTTTGCCGCAAGGACGGCGACAGCCGTTTACGCTTGAAATATAGGAAAGTATAAGTTTTACCCTTATACTCCGCCTATATTTTACGAGAAACGCGTTGTCCTTAGACAAGGACGACGAAGTCGTTTCTTCTTAATAGACGCTTACGTAGCAAAGAAGGAGCTCACCTAATGAAAGCAGTAAACTGGAATCGGCCGGACGATGATTTCACCCTAACGTTCTGGCAGCAAAACGTTATGCAATTTTGGACAGATGAAGAGATTCCTTTGTCTGACGATAAAATGGACTGGATGGAAATGACTGACGCTGAGCGCACGCTTTACAAAAACGTGCTCGGCGGTCTTACGCTGCTTGATACGATCCAAGGCGGAGTAGGCATGCCGAAAATTTTGGAGCATGTTGAAGGCTTGCAGCGTAAAGCGGTACTGTCATTTATGTCGATGATGGAGCAGATCCACGCTAAGTCGTATAGCAGTATTTTCACAACACTAGCATCTGGAGAAGAGATCGACGAAATCTTCTTATGGGTGGAGAAAAATGAACAGCTGCAGAAGAAAGCGACTTTGATTTCTTCCTGGTATGAGAACATTACAGGTCCTAAAGAGCTGTATAAAGCTATGGCTGCTTCCGTATTCTTGGAGAGCTACCTGTTCTACAGCGGCTTCTTCTATCCGCTATACTTGGCAGGACAAGGTAAAATGACGAGCAGTGGCGAAATTATCAACTTGATCTTGCGCGACGAGAGCATTCACGGCTTGTATGTTGGTGTGCTGGCGCAGGAGCTATTCGAAACCTTCAGCAGTGAAGAACAAGAGCAGCTGAAAATCGAGGTATATGCATTGCTAAACGAGCTTTACGAGAACGAGATTGTGTATACAGATCATTTGTACACACCGCTTGGTCTAACAGAAGAAGTGAACGTTTATATCCGTTACAATGCGAACAAGGCGCTTATGAACCTCGGTATGGAGCCGCATTTCCCAGAAGATGAGACCGTTAATCCTATCGTATTTAATGGTATAAGCACGCACACGAAGCAGCATGACTTCTTCTCTCAGAAGGGGAACGGCTACGTACGCACCGTTCACGTTGAACCGCTTAATGATGATGATTTCGTTTTTAACTTTTAAATGAATAGATAAGTGTCAAAAGCATCAAGTCCATGTGACTTGATGTTTTTTGTATCTTATTTCAGATGATAAAAGTGAATAAAAGGATAGACAAGTAAATTTTGCTATGTTATTATACTTTTCCTATCACTAGAGCGGAGGTCAAAAAATTGATTACGATTAGCGGTTTAAATAAAACGTATCACGTTGCAAAGCGTTCGTCAGGACTTAGACAAGCTTTTAAGGCATTGTTTCGCAGGGAGTTTACCAAATTGGAAGCGCTTAATGATATTTCGTTTTCAATTAAGGCAGGTGAAATTGTCGGTTATATCGGACCGAATGGCGCAGGGAAATCAACAACGATTAAGGTGATGAGCGGAATCCTCGTACCTGACAGCGGGACATGTACGATCAAAGGATATACGCCATGGAAGGATCGTGTCGCTTACGTAAAGCATATCGGCGTTGTATTTGGTCAGCGGTCTCAGCTTTGGTGGGATGTTCCGGTAATCGATTCCTTCGAGCTGCTTCGGGATATTTATAAAGTGCCTGAGCAGGAATATCAAGATAATTTAGCACTACTAACAGAGACACTTGAGCTGCACGATATCATCTACATGCCTGTAAGACAGCTTAGTCTTGGACAGCGAATGCGCTGCGAGATAGCAGCTTCTCTACTGCATAGTCCAAGTATCCTGTTTCTAGACGAGCCTACAATTGGCTTAGATGCAGTATCTAAAATCGCCGTTCGCCGATTTATTCGCAAGATCAATGAAGAGAAGGGCGTTACGGTTATTTTGACAACTCATGATATGAACGATATCGAAGCACTAGCGCAGCGAATTATACTAATTGGCAAGGGAAGGCTGCTCTACGATGGAAGTATTAATGGGATCCGCAATCAATTTGGTACGCGCAAGACGATTACAGTTGAATATAGGCATCAGTCAACGCCTCTTCAAGTGCCTGGAGCTGTGCTTGAATCATGGTCGCCTGAAAGAGCTGTGCTGAGTGTTGATACAGAGCATGCGGTCATTTCAGAGGTGTTGATTCGTTTATCGGAGCAGGTGGATCTGCTGGATGTATCGATCGACACGATGCCGATTGAGGATATGATTGTACAGCTGTATAAGGAGCATCAAATATAATGAAAGCGTATGTATCCGTTTTTAAGCTGCGTCTATATCATGGTTTGCAGTATCGTGCCGCTGCTCTTGCGGGAATAGCAACACAGTTTTTCTGGGGCTTCATTATCATTATGGTATATGAGGCTTTCTACAGTGGCTCGATAGCGCAAAATCCCATATCTTTAGCTCAGCTAATCTCCTACGTATGGCTGCAGCAAGCTTTCCTTGCCTTTATTATGTTATGGTTCCGTGACAATGAGCTCTTTCAACTGATTACAAGTGGGAATATCGCTTATGAGCTTTGTAGACCAAGTGAGATTTATGGGTTGTGGTATGCCAAACTGATTGCTCAGCGTCTGGCGAGTGCGCTTTTGCGAAGTATGCCGATTTTGGCAGTAGCCTTTTTCCTGCCGGAGCCCTATCGGTTGATGATCCCCTCTGATCTGGCTACCGCTTTCTTATTTGTTAGTGCATTGTTAGTCGGACTACTTATGATTGTTGCTATCTCCATGATGATGTACATAACGGTATTCTACACCATGTCACCAACAGGTTCACTGCTGTTGTTTGGCGTAATCGGTGAATTTCTGGCCGGGATGGTGATCCCCATTCCTCTTATGCCTGATTGGCTGCAAAATATCGTCTATATGCTTCCATTCCGTTGGACGGCTGATTTTCCATTCCGTGTAYATTCAGGACATATTTCGAAGGAGGATGCGCTGATCGGGATTGTCATACAGCTTGCTTGGCTTCTAGTATTAGTTGGAGCTGGCAGATGGGCTATGGCGAAATCGTTGCGAAGAGTAGTCGTACAAGGAGGATAATAGAAATGAGGCTTTATTTCAAATATGTATTTATTTTATTAAAATCGCAAATGCAGTACAGGACATCGTTTTGGCTGCTCACATTAGGGCAGTTTCTTGTACCTTTTTCTGTGTTTGCAGGGCTTTATTTTCTATTTGAACGTTTTGGACAGATTAAAGGCTGGGACTTTCAAGAGGTAGCCCTTTGCTTCTCGGTTATTCATATGGCATTCGCAATTAGCGAGTGCTTTGCCCGTGGGTTCGATTCGTTCTCCAGCTTGGTCGTAAACGGCGAATTTGACCGGGTATTGGTGCGCCCGAGGGGTACGATTATACAGGTGCTTGGTTCAAGGTTTGAATTTACGAGAATCGGGAGATTGCTTCAAAGTGCGATGGTTCTGATCTGGGCGATTAGCGAGCTATCTGTGGACTGGACCTTGCTCAAAGCGTTCACGCTGTTATTTATGGTAGTAAGCGGTGTATTTATTTTTGCAGGTATTTTTATACTGACGGCAACGATGTGCTTTTGGACGATTCAAGGGCTTGAGATCGCAAATATATTTACGGATGGGGGCAAAGAAATGGCTCAGTACCCGCTGAATATTTATCAGAAATGGGTAACGCGATTTTTTACCTTCATTATTCCGTTCGGCTGCGTCAACTACTTGCCTTTACTCTACATTTTAGACAAAACGACTGGGAATGAGTTGATCTATATTCTGTCTCCGGCGGCGGGAATCGTCTTTATCATCCCTTGTC
>NZ_JBFUHJ010000147.1:0-12033 GCF_056402455.1 Paenibacillus sp. P4_A7
TCATTAATACCGACGGAACAAAGACGGATCTGTATGAGCCATTCCAAAACTTGAATGCTCAAATTGAAAAGTGGGGCCCCACTTTAATGAAATTGAACTCCGTTGGCGTTTACCACTCAGGTGTGATGGCAGCTGGAACAGAAGCTGTTCCCTCCGACTTTTTCTGGAAGCCTGGGAATTCCAGCGATAACGTGATCATCTCCTATTTCACCGATGCAAACGGCAGGAAATATATTATGGCAGTTAATAGAGACTATGCGAATACAGCAACTCTCTCTTTCCATGTCAATTCTATCCCTACTACGATCAAAGAAATTTCCAAAGTTACAGGCTATGAGGAAAGTACGAATTATAATGCGTCAACTGGCATGGTTTCGGCTGAATTTGCTCCCGGTGAGGGACGGCTTTATGCTCTGCCGACGGAAGGTATGGGTGAGCTTCTGGTAAATCCGGGCTTTGAAGACGGCTTAACGGGATGGACAGCATACAATCCAMGTACATTGACATCTGTTACGGAGCCAGTTAACTCAGGTTCTAATGCGCTTGAAATAAGTGCAAGGAGTATGAACTATACGGGCGCGATGCAGGATATAAAATCAATATTGTTAAGGAACGGACAAGGAACCTATGATTTCGGAGCCATGCTCCGCACGAAGTCGGAAGATAAGCAAACCATGTATGCAAATATATTTATTAACGATAGTAAGGGAGATCATTACTTTAATGGATCTTTTGTAGAGGCTGATAACGGAGGCTGGGTTCTTTCATCCGGTTCGGCTTACATTACTTGGACGGGCGAGCTGAATTATGCACGAATCTATACAGAATCGGAAGCAGGAACAGGCATTTATTATGTGGATGATTTCAGTCTGAAGAAGCCGGATCAACCAGCAAAATTCAAAACCACTTTATCCACTAATATGAGCTCTATCACATCTGGGACAGAATTTAAAGTAAGCTTTGGATTAAGCGATATTACCCACCCTGTTTACGCACAGGACATCAGTTTGGATTATAATCCTGCCATCATGGAATTTGTATCAGCTAAGTCTTTAAAAGAAGGGTTCAGCCTTGTCGAAATTGTTAAGGCACCTACCGGAAAGCTTCGTTTAATTATTGCCAGTGAGGGTCCAGAACACGCAATTACTGGTAACATACCAATCATAGAACTAACCTTTAAATCGAAAAAGGTTTCTCAGACAACATCCGGTTTAATCTCGATTTTAAACGCTATGCTAGCGGACGTTAGCGGGAATGAATATCAAGCAGCTGCATCTTCCGTTTCAGTAGAAGTCATGAAAGGCGGTGGCCCTGGCGATATAAACGAGGATGGCAAAATATCAATTGGTGATCTAGCCCTCGTATCCGCTAATTATGGCAAAAACAGCAACAGTTCTGATTGGCAAACTGTGAAGAAAGCCGATATTAACGGCGACGGTGTAATTGATATCCTTGATCTCTCGGCGATTGCCAAAAAAATCATCAGCTAGAATGAATAGGGAGGGGAATTCTTCCCTCCCTGTATAATTGCAAGTATGTCCTTTCACAATTTCTCCGAAAACGTATGAGTCAAAGCCTGCATCCATGGAAAGGAAGGCGTTATGAAACGTAATTTATTAACTCTCCTAATAATTACTTTGTTTGGTTTGCTCTTGTCGTTTCCTGCGGGCGCGAATGCAGAGAAAGCACCATCTTTCCAAATTACCACTCATGGTGCAGCCGATAATAAAGTGATCGTGAGCATGATAGGTAAAAATATGGTAGATTTATATGGCTATGAAGCAAAATTTACGTTTGACCCTAACCACCTTGAGCTGGTGGAAACTAAGTCCAATCTCGGCGGTTTTTCCATATCTCCGAAGATCCAAGTTAACGAAATCGTCATCGCCCATACAAAAATCGGTAATGTATTCGGTAAAAATGGAGATTTTGTCCTCGGTACCCTAACATTTAAGTCTAAGAAACTCGGACATTCCACCGTGGCATGGAAATCAATTAAGGCAGTGGATCACAATTTAGGCTATCAAAGTTATTCACTAAAGGAAAGTGTTTCCGTTAGTTCAACGAACATCGAAACGCCCAATAATGTTCAGGGTTCCGTCAACGTGAGTAAGGAAGACTTGAATAATATCAAAGACGGTAAAATTGTAATTGAAATAGCAGACGGAAAGCAAAATGTCCTGCTCCCTGCGAGAGCCGCTGGGATCATCGGCAATAACAAGCTCGAATTGAAGTTTAAGGACTTATCTGTTTTCATTCCTGTAGAAGTGCTAAAAGACTTGCAAGATCTGTTATCCTTCGATGAATTGGAGGATTCGAAAATTTCCTTCAACTTCAATAAAGCATCTGTGGATGTTAAGAATGATCTATTGACGAATGCATCGAACAAAGCAAGGGCGAAAGTAACGGCTAACGGAGATATCAATGAATATAGCTTATCTGTCATCACTGCGAGAGGCAAAGTACAGAAGCTTACGAAATTCAATAAGCCTATTACGTTTAAGCTTAAAGTTAACTTTAGTGCACAAACAGATTTGCTTGGCCTCTACTTGATCACTGATAGCGGCGAACTTGAGTACTCAGGTGGTGTGATTGCAGACGGATATATGACTGCAGAAGTAAGCCATTTCAGTAAATATGCTGTTCTAGCATTTGATAAATCGTTTGAAGATGTTGCCGATACACATTGGGCGGCACTTGCAATTAAAGAATTAGCGGCCAAGCAAGTCGTATATGGCGTAAATGATACCCAATTCCTTCCTAACGCTAATGTAACACGCGCTGAATTTGCCGCATTTGTTGTTCGTGCTCTTAGACTAAAAGCAACAGCAGGATCATCATTCACAGATGTGAACAACAAAGCATGGTACGCTTCAATAGTGGCCGCTGCAAAAGAAACTGGAATCATTAAGGGGCGCAGTGAATCTGTCTTTGCTCCAAACGAAACGATTACCCGTGAAGAAATGGCATCAATTATTGTACGCGCTTATGAATATAAGACCGGAATCAAAGCAACGACTGAGCAGCACGACACTTTTGCAGATGCGAAAGAAATCTCTTTATGGGCTAAAGCCGATGTGAACGCTGCGTTCAAGCTTGGTTTTATTTCAGGGCGCGGGGATGGGCGGTTTGCACCGAAAGTATGGTCGACGCGAGCTGAATCATCACAAATTATCGTGAACCTACTTAAAAAGCTATAGTGGAATTCCAAAATCAAAATAAAAAGAAACCTTCTGCTCGATGCAGAGGTTTCTTTTTATTCGTATTTTTCTCCATTTGTAGTTAATGCTCGTCTTCTTCCTTGCTTAAGCAGGTACGTTTATTCCGGTTTCATTGTTTCCACTTCTTGCTGCAGCTGCTCAAGAATGAAGCCGCAATTCAACATCTTTTCCTTTAAATCCTGAACCGTATAGTAATAATGATTGCTCGCTTCAAATCCGATCCGGGAATCTCTAGTTACGAGATCATACAACAGCCCAACATTATCCGTTTCCTTGTGCACGATATTCATAAGCTTACGAGACAACCTGAGACGTGTATCCTCTTGTTTCGTTGCAAGATATCGGTTGCGAGTTCTGACGAATTCGATCTGCAAATAGGTGCTGTGGAAATGAAAATATGCTGCGGATGCTGCTGTTACTAAGCTGTCAAACTCACGCTCAGCTTCAGGAAGTACAAACTTGCGCGACTTCTCTAGTAGCTGTAGTCCCTTCTTCCAACCACTAGCCAGCTTCTTAAACTGCTTGGCGAATACAGACTCCGGGTAAATTCCGCGCCAGCCCTGAAGATCATCATATGGAAATCCGATCATCGTTGCGTCGAATCCAGTAGGCTTCATATACAGCAGGTTAGACGGTCCGTAATTTTGCGGAGCAGTATATAGGACATTCAGATCAAACGGAAATTCTCGAAATGCTCGGCTGAAAGCATTAGTTGCTTCAGCTATCAATTGTCCCGCTGCATTGCCGAATTTCCCTTGTAGCAGCGCACCTATTCCGATTAACTCATTGTCAGTGTCTCCCTTGTCGGTATCCCAATAATATTCTGCCGCTAACTCCAGATTGAGCGAAGGATAACCGCCTAACGTCCAGCTTAGCATCAAAGCGCTGACCCCRGAAGCATCGAGACGATTCAAGTGCTCTTCAAGCTGCTGAAAAACAGGTAAGAACGGTACCGCCGAGCATTCCCATGTATTGTTGAACTGAACCTTCGCCGCAGTACGTAGCCCACGGGCGTTCGCCGTTCGCCAGCTATGCAGTGACTTCTCCCCAGGTCCAACTATAGACATCGAGTAGTCAATGACCTCTCCCGGTATTCCAGCTATATTCGTATTTATCGCCTCTTCACTCACACACATAACGATCGCTTGATCCGGAAGAGCATCAATGGCAGAGGCAATATCCTGCTCCGTCCAACCCACTTGATGGGACCATCCCCATGTCCAACAGAGAATACGCGCATCCGGTTTCTCACGAACAGCGCCTTCCACGATCAGACGGTTGACTTCTGCAACCACCTCACTTACCTTGCGCTGGCTGCAGCGAGGACAATTCGTCACACCTCCGGCCGCGCGCGAATAACAATGCGTCCAGTTTTCCGACATTGTAATGGTAATTAAACCAGCCAAATCAGGTACCTCGTGAAATAAATGGGCTATACTGCTGCTGAGCAGCTGTTGAACATCCGGATGGGAAGTACATAGCATGCCCTGTCCATCCTCGGTGTGACCTTGCCAATCAGGCTTATCAGCAAAAAAGGAAACAGGCATAGAACGTGGTTCATTACAGTACAAGTAAACGCCGATGCCGTAATGAGCGGCTYGTTCTACCAACTGACGAAGGCCAATTATACGTTTCTCCGAATCCACGGATAATTCTGGCGCCACATCCCAAGGAACCAAACTGTAAAGAACACTTTGCAGCCAAATCCCGTTGATGCCTGTTTCAGACAATCTTTCTAGGAGATCGTCTGGGAACGGATTTAACTCAGGTGCAAGAAGCGGATCACCATATAAAGCGCTGTAGGAGTATATGATGCGTGTATCAAACTTCGTTGTTCTTTGGTAATTTCCTGCGATGATATACGGAACCCCACGTTTTTGCATCTGCGCGGCAATCCACTGCAGTCCTCGCATGATCCCAGCATCATCAACAGCACTGATCAAGATCTCATTCTTATGAGCATCCGCTGTGATCGTATGACTCTCTGCTAACCGAGTTCCGTCCTTTATGATTGCGATACGCATAACAGGCCCCTCTATCAAAGACGTCGATGGATGTGAGCATTGTTGAATATTCCATTTGATTCCCCAGACCTGTTCATGCTTCGATATGAATCGTTTGACCGTCGTTTCCACAGCTGAATTCCCTTGTGGACAAGCAATAGTCCAAGGAGTGTCAAGCCTGAGCTCATCTGGTCCCACTTCCCTCACAGGTACAACATTTCGTATATTTTCTACCTTATATTGATCAAGAAAATCAAAAGGCTGTTCCATTCGTCTTAGCTGTGCTGAGGTTTCCGCCTGTAATTCGAAGCGCTCAGTCAACGTTTTTCTTATGCGCTGAGTTTGTGCTCGTTCCTCCGTGCTTAAAGGCTGATAATGAACCGGCTCCGTCCAAGGCTTCATACTGCCTAACTTGATCCAGAGGAAGTCATCCTCTTTCAACGTGAAAGCGAGACGTTCCTCTGTCCATCCGAGCAACTGCAGCAACTGCTCGAAGGAAAGCAGATGCCAGTTCGCTCGAATAATCGTAATATATCCTCTTTCAAGCCATTTCTGATCGATATTCACTAGTGATTCTTCAAGTCCGAGATCACTAGCCGCTTCTCTAATTTGCGCTTCTGTAGCACCTAGTACTTCGGCAACTCTACCGACAGGCACTAAGCTCCAATTTCGCCATATGACAGCCTGCATACGTGTAGGGAAATGTGGAAAATTCAATGCTAGCTTGTCTTGGTTAGCTTGCAGTTCGAGTATCATTGTCAACCCTCCATTCTCCCTTCAAATTTTCTTGCAGAAAAAACTTGATCAAACACACCAACAAAATTATACACATCAAATACATGGTGACAGCTGTCCTCCATCTGCCACACTCTTTTTTTCACGTCTTCCCATACATACTGAGCTTGGACGACATCTTCTCTATCAAACAGCTCTAAGCCACGAGTCAGCTCTTTCCAAATTTCTGTGTGAAGCTTCATATATTTCCACGAACTGGCGTGGCATTCGTTATCCTGCTTAATATTATTCTCGATCACAGACTCGAATTGATGAATGAGCGAATTAACGTTTGAAAATAAAAATTTACTATCGATCTCTTTCCGATCAGATGTCAGATCCAAATTAAGTTCAAAATAAAGTTCCGACAGCTTCATCGCATACTTCAAGCATGCCATTCCATCTCTTCCATAAGCACTTGCAAAATAATCCTCTGCCATATCACTGAAGCTAAGCTCTTTGTTCCATAATGTTCGGGCCATGATCGACATAGGAAGCCCGTTTGGAAAGAAGGATCTCTGGACCTGACAGCTGACAAATCCATTCAGACCAAGCTGTTGCAAATGAAGGATATCTTCATATAATATTTTTGAAATTTGTAAATAACCGGGGTCTCTTTGATGCGCCCACATGAAATGGTAGTCGAAATCAAAGCTATCGCCTTGAAACTGATTCCTCCAAGCATTAAGATAGCTTACATTCCCTTCCACGGATTGCGGTAAATCCAGCTTATTTCTTATAAACGTTGGAACTTCTGGAACACTACCAATCGCAGCGAATGATTGCCGATATGTTCGGGTTATTGGAGCGAATTGCATAACAAAGCGATTTGGATTGACAATTCTTTCATACTCTGGTGGCCACATAAGTTCATGATAGATGAGAAATACAATGCGGGTTTCCAGCCCTCGATTCGTCAAGACCTCGTCTAATTCATTCATTAACTTGACATACAAATCGGAAGGCGTTTCAAGTACACATCGCTCGCACTCGCATTGATTATTGGAGCCGTCCGACAACCAAACATGCAGCAAATCGACCTCCGGATGCAAGGATGCATAGAGTTCGATTTCCTTGATCATTTTGCGGCGGGCTTCAGGATTTGAATAACAAAGCTCCGTATTAATGGGAATTCCCTCCCATAATTCACGCTTACCGTTCACTTGAGCGAAATACGGAGTGATCTCAGGATCAATCTCTTCTTCCCATTTCTCCCAGCTCAGCCCCTGGATTCCAAAAGGCGCGCATGTCCACCCATGCCCAACAGCTTGATAGATCATTCCTCTTTTTTGAATCTCATGCTTTGCCGCAGCGACATATGTTCTTGCTGATTCCACTATGAAATCTTCGGTATGATTCTTAAGAGGGTTATTCAAATGGCTGTACCATCGTTCAAAGAAATGATAGGCTTCTCTGAATTGAATAAAATAGCTGTTGAATCCAACCTTTGCCATCCAATCGATCATCTCGGTGACATGTTCAACACTAACCGCTCCTTCCATACATATTCCTCTGTATCGATAAGAAGCTCGCTCCTGCACATTTATGGTGAAGGACCTAAAATCCGTGTGCGGTATATATTCACCATCCACTCCCGGTCTCACCCATCTACAACCCAGTTCAAACAGAAAACGATAGACCGAGAGCAGTACGCTGCGCGGATTCCCCCCGGTTACCCTACCATTTCCGTGAGATACTTCGATCATTATCTCATCATCGTAAGGATTCTGTTCACCAGCAGTGAATGAAGCAGATAGAAAATCGTTTGATAAGCCGATCCATAGACCACTTTCTCTCTTCTCATACTTTTCTACGATTTTGAGAGTCATGCTGCAGTTTGAAATCACTCCCAAATAACGAACTAATTCCTCTGCCGCAAAATGGATCGTTTGGTTATCATGTTCAATCACGTAAACACAGTTCTCCTGCTGCAGGTTTAATTCTCGGAACATCTTACTCTCCCCCTCACAATGGTGCCACTCCAACCACTATTTCTTGTCCTCTCTCACACGAAGCGATGATCGCGTCTGCGACCTCAACCCCATGAACGGCGTCGGCGAACGAAATAACGGAAGGCTCTTCACACTGTGCTATACAGCGACAAATATAAGTCAACTGCTCACGTAAGCTTCCAATTGTTTGCCCATGAAGGTTCACATGTATATTCATATCAGGCGTTAGTCTACCTCCACCATCCCATATGTGCAAACCCGAATGGCTCGATTCGAAGTGTGCCGTTCCGCTTTGGCCGATCACTTCGATCGCGTCGGCAATTTCAATGCCTGCCGCGTCAGGTGTCATCCAATTGCTGTGAAGGACGGCAATTGCGCCGTTCTCGAATTCAAGGTTAGCCCAAAGCACTTCAGGAGAGGAAGAGTCTGATACCGTTCTTCCGTAAGCCTTTACCTTCTCGACCCGACAACCGGCATACCAAATAGCCAAATCAATATCGTGTATCATTAGCTCGTAGACCGTATGCACTCGCTTAAAGGTATCGAATAAAAAGTTCTCCCTGGCCCGTTTCATATACATGCTCACTGGAGTACCGACCTTCCCCGAATGAATCGCCTCTTTGATCGCCGCATAACGGGGATCGAAGCGGAGCAGATGACCAGGCAGCAGTAACCTACCGCTGTCTGTGGCTGCTGCCTGCATTTCCCGTGCCTCTTCAGGCCTAGTTGTTACCGGCTTCTCGACAAGGACATGCTTGCCCGAGCGAAGCGCTTTCAAGGTTGGCTCCAGATGTTGGCTTTCGAAGGTAACTACACTGATCAAATCGATATCATCGTTTAGTATCAGGTCATCCGCATTGGAATAAAGCTGCTTAATGCCGTATTTCTGCCTAGCTAGTTCCAGCCTCTCTGGCGAGTTGTCGCAGACAGCCACTACCTCCACTTGCCAGAGCGAGCAAAAGGCTTCAAGATGATTCATCCCCCATCTGCCCAAGCCAAGAATACCTACTTTTACTTTGTCCATTAGTTCACTCCCTCTCTACAAATTCGGCGGAACTTCCAGCCGTTCGAAGCAAGCCTGCGCATTCTCGATATGCTTCCAAGCATCGGTTAACAGAAACATGCCATGCCCCGGAAAAAGGCTGTCGATGTGGAGTTGRTGCAGTTTGACGACCGTATCCGCATATTCGGAAATGATACAATCCCAAATGTTCTGGATAACGACCTTTCCTCCGGCAAAAACAGTATCCCCGCTGAACAACAGCTTTCTTTCATCCCTCTCAAACAGAAGTGCAATATGACCCCGTGCATGACCCGGCGTATCGATTACCTTCAGTACGGTATCCCCGATGACAATCTCATCATTCTCCTGTACACCCCGGGCAACTGAGCATGGCGGAAATTGGTAATCCTTCGGATACACACCCGCTTTTACCGCAGCAGTGATGCTTACCTTATCTCTGTCTCCCCACTCAATCCAGGGTTGGATTTCCTTTGAAGTTATTACCGCAATTCCATATTGACGTTGAAAATAGGCAGCACCTGCCGCGTGATCGCCATGTTCGTGGGTAAGCACCAAATACTTGATTTGTGAAGGAGTGATACCTATACGTTCTATATTCGCCACGAGCCGCTCTGGATTCACTCCGCCCCCTGCATCAATCAGCGCATACTCCCCATTGCCTCCATCCAGCAAATAGACATTGCAATCCATCGAATCGCTGATCTGAGCGCCAAATTTACCGCTGCCGACCATGAAAATGCCCTCGTCGAGCTTGATCATGACGGAATGTAGGCGATACACTCAATTTCCACGCGCATGCCAGTAGGAAATTTGCCAATTTCAATTGTGCTGCGAGCTGGCGGTTCCTCTTGGAAAAATCTACGGTAAGTCCGATTGTATGGCTCAAATTCGTTCAGGTCATCAATAAATGAGGTCACCTTGACGACATGCTCTAATGAAGTTCCGGCGGCCTGCAAAATTTCACCCATATATTCGAGTACGATGCGCGTCTGCTGTTCCATATCTCCCGGGAACAATATCTCCCCTGTCACGGTATCAAATGGACATGTTCCAGCTACATAGACCATATCGCCAAGCTTTATGGCTTGAGAATAAGCACCACTTGGTTTCGGCGCCTTATCTGTATATATAATTTCTTTTCTCATCGTTAGCCTCTCTCCTCTTGATTGCCCTTATAGGTACAGGCCAATTGATAATAAAATTCAGCCGCCTGCACAACCTCATTGACTGTTACCCATTCTTCGTCAGAATGAGCCTGCTCGATCGAGCCTGGACCATATACAATAGAAGGAATGCCTTTCCACGCTTGAAGCTTACTTGCATTGCTTCCGTACGTAACGCCTCGCAGTGATGAATTCATGCCAAGCGTATCGGCAGCTTGCTGCGCCGACCGCACAACTGCAACGTCATGCGGTGTGTTTAATGCGGGATCGAGCAGCAGCGGTTCTATGGTTAGCCTCGTTTCGCTCAACTCTGCCCTTATATCCCGTTCAAATTCAGATAATACCTGCTCTGGCGACTCCCCCGGCACGATACGGCGATCGACGCTAATTTCACAAGATTCCGGAACGATGTTAATCTGACTGCCTCCGCTGATCGTGCTCACAACAATCGTTGGTTTCCCGCACAATGCACTCCTGATCGTCGCCAGCTCCGGCTCCACGCGCTCCCGCATATAGCGGACGACGTCCATCATCGCATAGATGGCATTCTCTCCCTTGTGCGGAACCGAGCTGTGTGCGGACTTACCGTGCGTCTGCACAGTAAATCGAGCACAGCCCTTATGCTCCACGATGATGCCAAGCTCTGTCGGCTCGCCGACAACAGCTCCTGATAACGGAAAATTGAGTGACATGAACTTTGTAAGTCCCTGGAAGGCGTATTCCTCGTCAACTGAAGCACAGAATACAAGATCCGCGTTCAGACGTTCCGGATGCTGGGCGCATCGCTCCATCATGTGAATCATGCCGGCCAATGCTCCCTTTGTGTCGCAGGCTCCCCTACCATACAACCGACCTTCGCGGTAAGTAGGTACAAGCGCATTTTCCATACTCCCGATCGATACAGTATCCATGTGCGCCTCGAATAGCAAAGCTGATTCCGGCTTACCTACCCGCAATTCAGCGATAATATTGTCACGTCCATCAACAACAGGCTGCCGGGTGACCTGCAGCCCTGCCTTACGCATACGCTCCTCGATATAATCAGCAACGTCTCTCTCTCCTCGCGCATCCTCCGCATAATGTGGATTTACGCTTTGAATGCGCAGCAGATCGTCCAGAATCCGTACAGCTGGATGTGCTGTACTTTCGGTATCAACCGCCGATGATAAATCCATCCTTCTCACTCCTAAAGCCAATTAATGTCATCGTATGACCAATCCTTCGTCTCAGGCAGCTCCCTGAATTCATTGAACGACCGAAAAATATGTTGGCGCATTACCTTCTCAGCGTGATCCGGATCGCGGCGCACAAGCGCTTCAATCAGCTCCGCATGCTGCTCGACTTCCTTTTTTTTCGTGGATACCCGTCCAAGCATTCGAGCCGCAAGCGCAATATGAAAGGTGATGGAATCATAACTTGTGCTTAACCGGGACTGATTGGACAACCAAATGATGCTTTGATGAATAAAACTGGACTCCTGCAACAAGGAATCAACAGTATCGTCTTCCAACTTCCTCTTCATCTCTTCGAAGTGCTGCACCAAAGTATCTATTTGACTACCCGTAGCAAGCTGAACGGCGAGCCGAATCGCTAGCCCTTCCAGAACAGAACGAAGAGAATACACTTCGTAAATATCCTTCATGTCAAATGTGCGAACCATCGGTCCCTTGTTTGGCAAAATCGTAATGATGCCTTCACCCGATAATAAACGAATTGCTTCCCGAACTGGCGTCTGGCTAATGCCAAGCTCCTTCGCGACCTTCGTTTCCACGATACGGTCACCTGGATAAAGTTGCCCATCGAGAATTTGCTGCTTGATATACTCAACCAAATCAACGCTCATGCTTTGTTTTTCAAAAAGGTTTGTCTCGTTATTGGTGCTTTCATAGGTATACC
>NZ_JBFUHJ010000148.1:0-12012 GCF_056402455.1 Paenibacillus sp. P4_A7
ACGTTTATACTCCGCCTATATTTTTACGAGAAACCGTTTGTCCTTAGACAAGGACGACGTAGTCGTTTCTTCTTATGTCGAATTATAGAATAGTGAACGAGTTAAAGAATAGAAAATGACAGAGGTGACAGTAGTGGAAGTGAAATTTTGTATGAGTTGTGGTCATGAACTGGAGCTTCGCGAGGTTGACGGTATACAGAGAATGGCATGCACACAGTGCAGCTTTGTTCATTGGGGCAGCTATAGCATTGGTGTCGGAGCTCTTGTCCGTAGAGGAGACAAGATCCTGCTGGTACGGAGAGCGCAAGAGCCTGGTAAAGGGTACTGGACTAATCCTGGCGGTTATATTGAACAGCTGGAGCCGATTGAGGAAACGATACGAAGAGAAGTTCTTGAAGAAAGCGGAGTGGAGGCTATTGTAAGAAACGTTGTAGCACTCCGCGATCAGCCTAATAAAATCCATAACGTCTATATCGCATTCGAAATGGAGTACGTTGGCGGTGAGCCTGTACCTGATAACGTAGAAGTGGATGCGGCAGGATTTTTCAGTATGGAGGAGCTCGAGACAATGAATGTGGCTGGCTTTACACGCTGGCTGGTTGATGTAGCTTTTCATGGCAAATCAGCAGGGTTAACCCGTGATGAAGATCCGGTTGTTCCGCTAAAAGGCTATGGGCTGTTTAGAGTCTAATCGATCTACTAGTGTAGCGTCACCACGATTATCAAGGATTGAATCGAAGTACAGTACTAGAACGATAGCGGCGGTTTAATTAGCTAGGGGGAACGCATCGCTGGCAGCGATGCGTTTCCCCTAGGCTATGCTTATTTGTTTGTTCGCCAAGCCAGTATGCCTGCGTTCATGCTCGTGCATGCCGCCAAAGCAGCTTCTGGTGTATTGAGCTCCTCACCCCATGCAACATAGTAACGGAATTCATAGAATCCTCCTAATGTCGCTTTAAAGTTCGTCTCCCAATAATTATTCATTGGCCATGAGTAGAGGTGGCCTGGATCATTTGCAAGCTCCGGATGTCCGTTTAGAAGACGATCCTCAAAGTCTAATGAACCGAGTTGCATAAGTGGTGTATCCGGCATTGCAATCGCAACACCTTGTGCTTCACTGACATACGCCACACCCTCATCCACACAGTAGAAATCGGCAAGGGAGCCTGGTAGTTGATCGATTCGCGGACGCAATGCTGCACCTGTTTTTTCAACCCAAAGCTGTTGCTGTTGTGAAGTAGGAGCACTTCCAAATGGAAGAGAAATGTATAGATTTTCTGGGTGCCATACACTTTCCTTATGCATGCGTACTGCAACATCGACACGAGCACGATTAACGTATGCGGTAACGAGCAAGGAATAATGATCGCAGCCATTTACGTTGTACGTCAAACGAACTTTAACGTTCAATTCTCCCTTTTCAACAACATCAACATTAATAAGTGTTCCYACAGAAGTAATGGCGTCAGGGCCTCGGCGATTACGTCCCATCTTGCGGCGCACATCATACATACCAAATTCATTTGGTGCTAGTGTTACATTGTATACAGGAGAAAATGGCTGGTGACGCCGGTCTGAGCGAAGCAGGTCCTTATTCGTAGCCTTGTCGATCCATTTCGTAATGCCGGCACCAATTTCCCATTCTAGTCGTACGAAAGGCGAATCAATAAATTTTGGCGTAACGTGAAGCTTCGGCGCGACAGGTGGAATAATATCCATCATACGATCAGATCCAACATAATCTGTCCGATACGCAGTTACAGCCTTTTGATTGTTAAGAGCCTTAATCGTCAAATGTACCTGTTGCTTAGGCTGAAGCGTTACCGGGATGGTAATGATGACACCGCGGGGCGCTGTAACCATTTGAGCCTCGTATTTGGTACCAGTTGCTTCATCTATGACTTCAAAGCCGTTCTTCAAATCCGAAAAATACCAGCCTTCCATAATGATCTGAGCATAATCCGTTTGTGCAAAGTCATATGGATTATACAACTCGAACTTCATTGGACGATTAGGAGCTAGCAAGGCATCGCCACGCGCTTCAAGGATGTCGTATAAAGCCGTATGAGCGAGTGAGCTTGCATGGGCAGCATAGGCTTCTTTCCTACAGCCAAGCTCCTGAACGAACGGATTCCAAGGCTCTGTGACAGAGGAATGATAACCCCATGTATGCTCAGCGAATAGAGCAAGCTCATATTCAATCGCTTCGATACGTTCTTTGGAAATAATCTCATATGCGGGATCTAGTTGCTTTACCTTCTTGTACACACGTTGTGCTTCCCGGAAAATCTGTGCATGCATCGGTGTAGATCCCGTGCCATCTGTCCACCAATCAGGCCAGTCGCCACGGAAGGTTTCAATTTCAGTTGGATGCTCCTCTGCATAAGCTCTAAAATCTGCAAAGAAATCGTCCAATGTCGCCGGTTGAATAAGGACGTGATCGCCATGCTTCTCATTCCAACGATTCACAAAATCCATCAATTCTGCATTTGGTGAGCCGTTATCGGTAGGAAGTCCGGACACCATAACCGGTACAAACGGGAAAGTATAACCATCAGTATCCAGTTGCTCTAAATAACGATCCATTCGTGCTTCGGCTACTTCAAAGTTTACGCCATTTCGGACATCTTGCTCATCACGAATCGTATAAGCACCGCCAATGCCAGGGATCAAACCGAGATCATTACCGAACATATAATGCTCGCCATTCCAAGTGAGAATACGATCTCCTTTAGGTGTTTCCCACCAGAAAGGCATCTGCTTCTTCCACAGAGGGAACAGGGAGTGATGGGTATGAATACATGTAATTAAATTGTCGATACCTGCATCCGCCAGCACTTGACTGTAACCCCAGCCAAAGCCAGTAATGTCTGCCGTCATAGCAGAACGGACAGGGGACCCAATCGATTTTCCGTAATCGGTAACGCGTTGAATCATCACGGAGAGCACATCTTTATCTATTTGCTCACTGAAATTGAGATAGGTACCGGAGAGACCGATATGCCCGTTCTTTACCGCTTGAGCGAATTCTTCTTTTTCTTCGTCAGTAGCTTTTAACAGGAACGATTCAATGGGCCAATACGTTTCGCATACCCACTTATAACCTTTCCAGTCAGGTCTAGTACCGCTCTCCATATCACGTACAATTTGCAGTGCCTGCCGAATATAGTTGACATGATATTGACGGATTTTTTCTTGACGCTCGGTATAGCCGATATCGGTGTGGGAATGTTGGATCGCATAAATTTTCCAAGTTCTGTTCTGTGTCATAGTTAAACTCCTTTCGGGATCTTTATAGCTGGGATTGAACATGCAGCTTGAAGCGGAATAAAGCATCTTCATCGTACCACGCTTGGAAGTTTGTTCCCCACACATTGTTATGCAAATTTACATGCATACCTCCAGTGAGCGAAGCGAATGTATGATCAAACTGGAGTAAGCGAGGCTCCCCAGGGCATACAAGTGCAGCATCCAAAGTATCAATACTAACCTTTCCGTCTGTAGCTGCATAGTACACACCTTGCTGTACCGCATGCATATTGCGATTCCCGCCTTGAACGACGTCCAAAGGAGAGACGAGCTGTCCGATTTTGTCCAGCTTCCATTGATTCGGATTGTTAACGATCGGATTAAAGCTCATCCAAGCTGCCTCAGGAAGGCGATATGCATCCTTGTCAAACCACTGCAGCTTGCATTCTACAGTATGAGTATTTTTCTTGAAAATATATTCGAGCGTTAAGTCTCTTGGAGCTCCCATGCGCTCGCATGCAGCTCTTGGCATACGCAGGCTTGCAAGCACAACATCTTGTTCTTTGCCATAAACAACGTGCAAGGACTGGAGCCTCGGTGTCATGATTTCATGAGCAATCCAATCTTTCGTTAAGTCCATACCTGGCTTTCCGAAATCTCCGGTTGCCCACACATGCGTGTGTTTCCATCTTAGGTGGTATTCACGATACCAGCGGTCATAATCGGCCTGTGAATAGGTCTCGTAAGAGAATAATCCGATAAGATTGTTAGGGCCAGCCCACTCTCGACCACGAGCATCCTTCAATCCGACAATAGCACCGTTATTCTCAAACACAACCTCAAAATCTCCTAGTGAATAAGGCTGGTCACTAGATAGGACAGTTGCATCTGGTAGCGCGCAGCGAGAAGGCTTTAACGCGAGTAGGGCAGTTTGTGCTTCAGCACGCCGTTCAGGGTGAAGGGCTTGTATCGCATTATCCAGGTATTCACGCTGCTCCTGCCAAGACTGCTCCATAAGACTAAAGGAACGTGCATTCAGCTTTTCTATGGCTTCATCACCAAACATTTCCATCATTTCGGCACGTGAATTGATTTCGTAGAAACGATATTCCAGTGGATTCAAGCAAATATTGACCTTGTCACGCTTGCGTGCCTGCCCGAAATCATCTTTATCATAATGAATATAATCCGCAAGATATCGTTTGATATCTAGTCCCCAGGTATGCTCAGGGATCATAATCAACTCATCGCAGAAATTGTGATACTCTTCGTCGCTCTCTGTAAGCGCCTCTTCTTGCAACCATTTACTCTTTAAGCGGAGCAATTCACGGTAGCTAGCTAATTTATAGGGATCTGTAGAAGAGCCATGAATCCAGCTGTCACCGATTTCTTCTTCCACGACAGGCAAGGCATCACGGAATTCCCATACTTTTTCGGCATACTGGT
Organism: Paenibacillus sp. P4_A7; assembly: GCF_056402455.1. Classification (NCBI taxonomy): domain Bacteria; kingdom Bacillati; phylum Bacillota; class Bacilli; order Caryophanales; family Paenibacillaceae; genus Paenibacillus; species Paenibacillus sp. P4_A7. The sequence goes on from NZ_JBFUHJ010000148.1 coordinate 4,696, forward strand.
CTAATGTAGAAGCTTTAATCTCTGCATGTGGATAAACTTCTCGCAGCTGGGCAAACTCTGCTTCGATCTGCTCAACAGTGGAAGGCCCATGGTTATCATGAGTATGTGCGAAGTAAAGCACGTCGTTCAATCCATCAAGTTCGAAGGTTGAGCCGTAATCTTTACTGTATTGGACAACAATTTCAGAGCCGTCCGTATTTCGCCATAAGAACATTTCAGGGATGTGGGGAACATGGCTAGAAGGATTTACACCTAAATGCAAATACTTTAATCCAGCCTTCGCCATATGCGTAATTAAAGAGCGTGTATGACCAGGAACATCTGTCATTTTGGCAGCGATCGTCCGCTTGCCAAAACGTTGGTCAAGGCGCATCGCCATTTGGATGCTATAATCAAGCAATTCGCTATCAAGTAATTCGGTATACGAAGTAAAAGGAAGACCATGCCATCTTAAATAGTCTTTTGCAATCGCTTCCTCGACTTGCTGTTTAACTTCGTCTGTACCATGCTTTAATAGATAATGGATTAACCAGGAGCCCGTTGTCCAGATAAAGGAACCTTTCTCTGGATGCTCGTCAAAATATTTAGCTGTTTGAATCGCATTGGGGAAGAACAGGTTCATATATCGATCCGTAACATTTTTCGCGAGATCAGTGTAGCCAATATCCAAGTGTGTCTTGAATACAACGTGGATGTGTGTTGCGTTTTGTTTCAAGCTTATCGCTCCTTCCTAGTGGTTACGGGTTTATTGTATAGCAATTTATCTTATTTGACGTTTCAATTTATTTCTAATAGGATCTGAAACATATTGGTAGGAGAGGTAGTGTATATGGCGTGGACATGGAGATGTCAGGCGAATCCTTCGGCAGATACCTGAAGCGAGCGTTGGGGGAGAAGCTGATAGGGTTGTCGAATCTTAATCTGGCTGTAGAGCGAATTTTTCGATTGAAAGTTGAATTGGGCTTGTTTGAACGGCCGTATGTCGATCCAGCCATGGCAGAGCGCGTCATTGGTCAACAGTCCCATCGGGAAATGGCACGGCAGGTTGCGCGAGTAGGGAAGCATGACTTCGGTGAGGGAACGATCGATTTGAAGACAGGGGCAGTGGTCGTTACAGATACTTCATACTCAGTGATATGGGACTGTGGCGAAGGATTCGATCATACGCAGTAGAACTTGAGTAGAGTACAGCTGGAACTTTTACACGGTTATTACAAGAGCATATTGATAAAGGAGCTGCCGTTATTGAACAGCAGCTTCTCTATTACGAATGAGCCATTGTGGAAAGACGGTATATCTTAGAATCTATTTCTTCTTTACATGGTTCAAGGGAATTACGATTTTTCATGCTTTTGGCGCCATGCATCAAGCTGTTTTTGCACCTCTGCACGTATGTTCTCAAGTCCAGCTTTATGCATTTCATCATTAAATTTGGGCAGGAAGGTGTCGATATCGACACTGCCGGTCATGAGTAGAGGATAGTATTTACGCCATATAATTTCGAATTTCTCAATTTCATCATTCATCATGGATAGGTCAGGGCTAAACCCTAGTATTTTAGATTTTGCGACTTTGGCGTTATACGTACGGAATTGCTCCCATTTATCCAGAGGATCAGGAAAATCACCACCTAGTGTATTTAAGATAAACCAATTTCCTTGTGTGTATTGAACCCCCGCATAATTGGGAGCTTYATTCGTTAATGAATTTCCCTGATCATCCTTCGGTGGAATAAGAACAACCTGACCATTGTGATCCAAGTTGTAATGAATCCCTTCAATACCATAGTTAAATAGATTGCGCAGCTCGGAATCGGTATTTAGTAAATTTAAAAATGCGATACATTCTTCTGGATATTTTGTGTTTGCGTTAACAGCCATCATCCCTCCAAGCACGGAATCATTCGTCGCGATTTCACGAGTGACAGGATTCACTACAACCTTGTACCCCAGATCTTTACTCCAGACGCTATCGGATAGYGGTCCGCCGCTTCCGGCTTTCCAAAACACCTTAGAATCTCGTTGAAGCGCTCCCGGTTCACGCAATGCAGCATCTTGATTAATGAAGCCAAGCTGGTAGTAATGTCTGAGTGTTTTTAATATTTGCTTGGCTTCAGTGGTTTCGAAGATATTGACGACGGCTGCGGTTGGATCCAGCGATTGTATCATTAAAGGTATTTTATAATTTGTAATATATTCATATCCGTACATAGCAAAGAAATTGTGAGAGCCCTTGTTCAGCTCCATGGGAATGTAATCCGGTTCATTCTTTTGAATCATTTGTAATAGAGGCTCTAGTGACTCTAAAGTATTGTATTTTGAGATGTCGATGTTATATTTTTTTATCAATGATTCCGGATACATCCAGTTTTCAAGCACGGCTAGTTCCTTGTTCGTAGGAATGCCATAAATACTTCCATCGTTAAGCTTCGTGCCTTCCCAGAAGATTGGGTCAATCRCATCATACATCTCTTTGCCTTGATTCGTTAAATAATCATTTAGCTTCAACCAGGCACCGCGTTTTGCGTACGTTATAAAGTTAGGAGCAAAGGCGATATCAAATGAGGTGTCCGATGAGATCATGGTATTCAAACGATTCTCGTACTCTTCCCAGCCAATCTTAATATATGTGATTGTAATTCCAATCTTCTGTAGAAGAAGCTCATTGATCTTGTTATTGACAAGATTAAGATTCTTATCTGGATCACCAATCGTATAATAAACCAGGTTTACAGCCGATTCATTACGGGAATCGGGAGCGGTCGTATTCTGGTTCGTGCATCCGGTGAGTTGTGTAATGAGTAACAGGGCAAGGCCAACAATAAGGCAACTAAATTTATTCATGACATGTATCTCCCCGACACATTTTTTGTCCAATTATAAGAATTAATAAGTTTCACACTTATAATATGCTTATAATTCACCGCGAAACGAGCTTATGCCTTCAGAGGACGGCGCCAGCCGTTTACGCTTGAAATATAAGAATTAATAAGTTTCACTATTTATAATAGGTTATATTTTGACGAGAAACCGTTCGTCTTTAGATAAGGACGGCGAAGTCGTTTCTTCTTAAAATATAGGAAAGTATAAGTTTCACGTTTATACTCCGCCTATATTTCACCGCGAAACGAGATTATGCCGCCAGAGAACGGCGTCAGCCGTTTACGCTTGATTAAAGCTGGTTAACTTTTTTCGCGAAGATCAGAGGGTGATTTTCCAAAGTAATTCTGAAAATGTGTGTAAAAATAATTTAAGTTATTATATCCTACTGAACCAGCAATCCAATGAATCTTCTCATTTGTAGATAAAATTAACTCTTTTGCACGCTGCATGCGATATATCATCAAATACTCTGATAGCTTTATCTGTGTTTCTTTGATAAATAATTGCCCGAGGTAGGTGTTATTCATTTGTAAACGTTCTGCGACAGATTTAAGTGTGATGTTCTGGGCATATTCTGTCTTAACCATGAGTAGAATACGTCGTACTAACTTGGAGAGAGTATCATAAGGGACACCGAGTACAGGGTCCATCTGGAGTGAATCTTCATTTTGATTCCCAATTGTCCCATGGAGATCCGTAACAATAATATTCTCGATCACCTGTTGCAGCTTTTCACGATCCACGGGCTTTAGTAAATAATCCTTGACTCCGCAACGAATCGCTTGCTGAGCATAGTGGAAATCACTATAACCGCTCATAATGATATATTTTGTTGGAAGGTTTGCTTCATTTAGTCTTTGAATGGCATCGTATCCACGGTTTTTTCCTATGCACACATCAAAAATGGCGATATCAGGTAATAGCTGCATTGCTCTGGATACCGCGGCATCTGTGGAATTACAAGTTTCGATGTGCTCAAACCCGTAGTGTTTCCAATCCAGAATACGTTTCATTCCTTCTAGAATTTGTGGCTCATCATCAACAATTAACAGCTTGTACATTTCTAATCACCTCGCACCTCTTTAGAAATCTGTACAGAAATTTTAACGCCTGCTTCAGCATTGTTATCGATGTTTATGGAAAGGCCTTCCTCATAATAATATTTTAACCTAGTGTAGACATTATATAAGCCGATACTCTTCGTATTCGCGCCGTAGTTGCTCGATAAGGCATATCGAATATCAGCAAGCCGATCTTCCTCAATGCTGATTCCGTTATCGATAAATTCCAAGTTATAGAAATTTTTATCTTCCCAGCCTTTGACTATAAATAGATTAAACTCCTTCTCAATCGAAAAACCGTGAACGAAGAAGTTCTCAGCTAATGTTTGCATCCAAAACTTTATGGTAGGAAGCTCCAGAACTGAATCCTCAACATCGATTTGATAATAAAAATGATCAGGGTATTTAAACTCCATAATTTTAAGGTATTTTTGTAGCAGATCCAGTTCGCTTCCAATGGAAATAATATTGTCCTTCTGAACAATCTCACGATATAATGCACCTAAAGTAGCAATGGCATCTGCCGTATGCGCATCCTGATTTACCAATGCTGTAGATCGAATAACCTCTAGCGTATTATAGAGGAAATGTGGATTGATCTGATGTTGCAGCGCTTTCATCTCAGCTTCCTGCTGTTTCAGCTTGAGTACAAATTCATTGCGAATATGTTTGTCAAGCTGGTGGATCATATCGTCTACTTCACGCGCAATCATGCCGTATTCATTACGCCGATAGCGTGCAGGCTTATTACGGGTGAAGTCGGCAGTTTTCACTCGTTTAATGGATTGAATGATACGATGCAGGAAACGAGCATCGTCTCGAAGATTATAAACAACGAGCAGTAATACGCTGACCATAGCAGTTAATATGACGGAGAACAGCTTGAATAGCACAGAGCTCTGCTGTCGTATTAATGTACCCAAATCTATTGTGCTTACAAACCTATAATTAAACTTCGATGATGAAAAAGTGTCATAGAAGATCGGTGTCAACGAGTTATCAAATATAAATCCATGTGTATCCTTATTAGCAATGGCTAGTTGAACACTATGCTCTTGCTTTGTCTTCATATTACCACTGCCTATGAGATATACATCTCCAGCAGCATTAACGGCTGCTGCTTTACCAAGCTTATAATTGCTAACACTACTGAAAATTCGCTCGCTGCTAACTTGAAAGCGAATTTCACCTGATCCCTCTGAGCTTTGAAATAATTTCTTTCGAAATACGAAACCCTTTTGAATGCTTTCTTGGAATATTTCGTCTTCGTTGGATAAACCAAATTGGTAACTAGGGATACCGTTATTATCAAAAAGTATAACATTCCCACTCTGCGCTGAATGTACGCTGACTTGCATAATATCTCCTTGTGCCCAGTGATATAGGTATGTTTTAACATCTTCAGGGAAAGATAGAAGCTCCTCTTGTGAGTATGGGTTGTTCAACAGTCTATTAGTCAGATATTGACCAATGGTTGGACTCATAAAGTATTGAGTATCCTTCATTAGAGCCTGATTGGAATAAAGTCGCTGTAAATAAGCTTCTATGCGATCAGTATCGCTTTGGAAGTTATTCTCTATGCGAGAAAAAGCATTTGCAGCTTCGATTCGAGCGTTGCCAAGCGATTGATTGATCACGATTGCACTCGTCAACACCTGTAACGTTAATCCAACTAATACAATGAAGATCAGATATGCCCAAAACTTATTACGATAAATGGTTATACTCAAAAGAGTATTCATGCGGCACCTCAGCACAGGTAGGTAGTTATTATATTTTGTCTATTGAACGAAAAAAGTATAGGGTATAGTCATTAAACTATACCATATACTTTTTGTTTTTAGTGAGGCTTATTTGAAGTAATTATCAATTTGCTCTTGCGCTGCTTGCATAATTTTATCCATACCAGCGTTTTTCAATTCAGCAATCATTTTTGGAATAACTTTTTCAGGGTCAGAAGCACCTGTAATCAATTCGTATCTGTACTTGTCATAAACAGCACTAGCGTTGGCAATCTCAGTTTGGAGATCGGATACGTCAGCGGCGAAGCCTAGAATTGTTGAAGTAGAAGCCATTTCATTCAATTTCTTAACTTGCTCCCACTGATCGATAGGTGCACCTTTTGTTACTGCCATGTTGAAGAATGTACCTTGTGAGTAAGCAGGCAAAACCCATGTATCCGTTGTACGCTCAATCACTTTGTCGCCATCAACGCTCTTGAAGTCTACATCAAGCTCACCAAATGCAAGCATGTTACGTAGCTTTGTATCCGTGTTCACCAATTGTAGGTATTTCAATGCTTCTACTTTATATTTCGAGTTTGCAGAGATCGCGTTCAATGAACCTTGAATTGTGCTTGTTGTGTAGATAGGACCCAATGTTTTTTCCATTACATATTTCTCTACGCCGGCATTGATTTGCATACCAACCTCAGCACCTGGGAAAGCTTGTGCTGCGAAGAATGATCTGTATTTATCACCTTCTGCTTTAGTTGGAGCATCTGGGTTGATGATGCCATCCTTATACCATACGTGCATTTGCTTCAACTTATCCATAACATCTGGCTGTTCGAAAATAGAAACAACCTTACGTGAAGCATCATCAGTTTTAACACCAAGTGGTACGAAGCCTAATGTCATATCATCATAGTCGTTGAACATACCGTTAAGACCTTCACCTTGAGTAAGTTGCAAAGGATAGAAGCTCTTACCTTCGCCAGCTTTCATATCGCGGAAAGGCTTATCCAAGTCTTTCAGTGTCTTAATGTTCGCTACGTCGATGTTATACTTTTGTACTAGCTTATCATCATAAACCCAGTACTGTGTAAGTGAAGAGTCCTTGTAAGTTGGAACAGAGTACACTTTACCACCGATCTTAGTACCATTCCATACTTGCTCTGGAATTAAGTTGTATAGTTCAGGTGTTTCAGTTTGAACCAGGTCAGTAATGTCAGCAAATGCTCCCATAGCTACCTGCTTGCTGTATTTACCACTGTTTGTAAACATGATGTCGAATGGCTCGCCAGTGTTTACGATTGTGTTAATTTTTGAATCCCACTCGCCCCAGCTTGCAACTTTGATATCAATTTTTACACCGATTTTTTCAGCGGTATAATCATTCATCTTCTGGATCGCTTTTTCATAGTTTTCCGGAAGTGGAGTACCGCCGATTTGCCACCATACCAATGTTGGAACGTCTTTGTTAGCTGGTTTATCTGTGTTCGTTGTGTCTGGTGTCTTGCCAGTGTTCTTTGGTGAGTTGGAACCGCTGCAGGCTGCCATGACGGTTGCCAGTAATGCGATAATACAGATTGTTGATATAAGCTTGAACGATCTTTTCATCTGAAATCCCCCTATAAAAGTATGTTTTTGCGC
>NZ_JBFUHJ010000149.1:0-11997 GCF_056402455.1 Paenibacillus sp. P4_A7
GTTGATTGGCGTGCTTATGGGTTTGAGGTTGTAGGAATGGCTCATAACGGGGCAGAAGCGCTGACAATGATTGAAGCTATACTTCCCGATATTGTATTCACCGATATCCGTATGCCAGGTATGAATGGTCTGGAGCTAATCAAAAAAGGACGCGAGCTTCCGCACAAATCGCAATTTATTGTCGTAAGCGGCTATGCAGAATTTGCCTATGCGCAGAAGGCGCTCTCTTATGGCGCGCTTGCGTACTGCCTTAAGCCGTTCGATGAACAGGATATTATATCAATCCTAAGCAAGTTTAAGAAAAATAATGAAGCACAACATGAGGCAGCTGAGAATCCGCTTCAATTATTTTTGGAAGAACCAAACGAAACGAATCGCGATAAGCTTACACACAAGCTCGAACAATATGGAATAATGGATGGCTTTAAAGATGGAGTTGGCCTAATCGTCTGTTCTACTATCGGTAATGAGTCAGTACAGGCTTCAAAGAAGTATTTGCAGGTTAAGATCGGAAGATCAAAGTCTCTGTATCTCGTGGCATGGGCTCAATTGGAGGCAACAATTCATGAGATAAGCAAGGGGATGCCTGATCGAATCCGTGGAATTGGCGTAAGTGAGAAAATAACAGAAATGGAGAAGCTAAAGGAATCGGTTGAAATCGCGAATTCATTAGCTGATCATTACTTTATTACTGGAAAAGCAGCGATATTTCGCAAAAAAAATCCGATACGCGAGCCTTTTAACGAAATGCTGAAGAGTATTGATGATGCTATTCGAATCGGTGATATAGCTGCTGCGAATGTTGCTTTTGATCAAGTACTTGTCCTGTTCGGAGAAGGCAGTCTGACTATGAGCCATGCGCTCCAGCTTTATAATATCGTACTTTCATTCATGTACCAGTTTGGAACAGAGCTGTCCGATAAGATGTTATATAGCAACGAGCTGCTACTTGCTTCTTTTGGCTCCCTATCTGAAATGATACATTATTTACGTCAAATTGTAAGCAGATATATTCTTGAAGCGACCGAATACGTCTCACAAGAGATTTGCAATGAAACCTTTAGAGCTATTCTGAACTATGTGAATCAAAACTACATTCAAGATATAACGATACAGAGCTTATCACTCAAGTTTTACACAAACCCTAGTTATATCAGTCAATTATTTAAGAAGGAAGTAGGTGAGACGTTTACAGCATATATCGCCAAATTACGCATTACCTATGCCTGCAAGCTGCTTGGCAATACTAATTTAATGGTGGGTGAAATTGCAGAAAAGGCGGGATATCAGGATTATTTCTACTTCACAAAAATTTTCAAAAAAGTTGTTGGTATCACACCATCAAGGTTCCGTGCGGAGATGAAGCTCGCGTAGTACATCTATTCGGTTTTCCGCAGCAGAAGAAAAATACAATGTGAAAATTGAAATCATACGGACACCCCAATTCGTTTCTAACGGATGGGGTGTTTCTTTTATTAGAGGGTATACCTGTCCACTGTGTAGTAGTATGTAAAATTTTTAGATTATCTATCGTTAATTATTATGAAATTTGTTGGACCCTATAGTGTAAGTCTTTTATGTAGAAAAAGTATGAATTTGTACAGATACCTCGCTTTAAACCAATCTCTTATAATTAGTATTATAACTGAATGTAATCGCTTTCAAACGTTGCTCCAATACTTATACATTAGGCGATCATTCATTTGATTTTGGTAAGGAATGTATCCAAAAAATGATATCAAGGGGGAAAGAAGAATGAAGCGAAAGTTATTAACGTTTATGCTGGTTATTGCATTGTTTACGGTATTTACTGGGTGCTCGAAAAATTCCGGTTCCAATGCGCCTAAGGATKAGCCAACACCGGCTCCTACAACTGAGACAGCCGAAGAGACAGCAACTGAAGCGCCACCTTCAACTGCACCAGTAGACGAGAAGATCGACTTCAAAGGCGGAACGATCCGCATCGGTCAATGGTGGGGAATGGAAAACTATTTGAACGAGGAAGAGAAAGAAAAGCAGAAAAAAGCAGAAGAGAAGTACAATGTTAAAATTGAGTATGTAACGGTTCCTATTGACGAGCTTGTATCCAGAATCATTACAACATCCGTTGCTGGGACGCCTTTTGCTGACGTTGTTATGATTCCGACGGAATGGGCGCTTCCTAAGTTGGCTTCTGAGGGTTACATTCGCGCTATTGATGACATAGCGGATTTAACAGACCCTAACTGGAATGCAATGATGCTCAAGGCTGGTAAGTACGACGGTAAGCAATACAGCTTCACCGACAAGGATAACAACGGTTATGGTCTTTACTATAACAAAACGATGATTGAAAAATTAGGCGTAGACGACCCATATGTATTACAAGAAAAGGGCGAGTGGACTTGGGATAAGTTCCTAGAGTTGACTAAAGCTGCTACGAAGGATGATAATTTCGGATTTGCACCTTACGGTGGTGATGCTACCATGGCAGCAAACTCGTTCATTTATTCCAATGGCGGAGCTGTAACGAAGGATGACAAAATCACTTTTGACTCACCGGAATCTTTAGAAGCTATTCAGTATGTATCTGATCTATACAATGTTCATAAAGTTATCGGTGGAGATTTTGGCAAAGGTACAGCACTATTTATGTCTGGAGCTCGATGGGCTGCTCTTGATTTCAACGGCTCTATGGCTGATGACTGGGGCTATGTATTCTTTCCAAAAGGACCTAAAGCTACTGAGTATGTAGTGCCTATCACTGTTAACATGTGGCATATGATGGCTGATGTAGAAAACCCTAAAGCTGTTATGACGGTTTGGAAAGAGCTTTATGAAAGAGACCCAGAAAAAGCTGCTGACAGCGTAATTCGTGGAGAAGAAGCTAACTTTAGAAATGAAGAAGGCTTGAACACTCTTCGTCAAATGCTTGGTAATGGTACTGTAATGCAGTACTACGCTTACGAAGGATTCCAAGGCTATTACGGTGAAGCAATTAAGAACATCATGGCAGGAACAGGTACTCCTGCAAGTGAACTTGCTAGAATTAAACCGCTAGCTCAGGCTGCAATTGATGTAACATTGAAGAAATAAATTCTGGTTGCATAAAACGCTGTAGCACCCCAATTGATATTGGGGTGCTGCTCTTAGGCGGGAAGGGGGATTCCATGTGGCCTATGTCAATAAATATGGAATAGTCAAGGTGGTACTTTTAGTGTCTTTATGTGCTGTGTCTATCCTGCCCCAGGGCTTTCAAGCGGATGACAAGTCCACAGTAAAGGCAGCCTCAAAAGCTTCTAATGTAATCTCTGATGAGATGCTTGGTAGTAAGGCTGAGGATGGATATGATCAATATTTAATCAAACATAAGAATGCTTCTAGACCTGATCAAGAGATCCTTATTCCAGGAGAAGATTATTCTAATGTTGTAGACATGGAAGCGAATGTCGTTAAAGACATTGGGGGAATGACCGGCAGTGCGGTTGAAACGGATGAAGTAGGAACTATTTCATGGGATTTTAATGTATCGGAAGAAGGTTTCTATAATATTGCAGTACTTTATTATCCGCTTGAAGGTAAGGGCGCGGATATTGAACGGGAATTGCTGATTGATGGAGCTTTACCTTTTGCTGAGAGTAAAAACATGGTGTTCACGAGAGTGTGGACGAGCGATGGGGAAGCTGGAGTAGATGAGCGTGGCAATGACACGCATGTTAAACAGGTTGAATTTCCTATGTGGCAGGAAACTTATACTAAAAGCGCAGATGGTCGTCATAATGATCCCTATTTGTATCACTTTACACCAGGAAAGCATACCATCACCTTAGTTTCCATGAAGGAAAAGATGCTGGTAAAGTCAATAAAGCTGAATCAAGTTGAACAAGCGAAAGATTACGAAGCAGTTGTCGCTGAATACGAAGCTAAGGGCTATAAAGACGCGTCGGATTTTATGCTCAAGATTCAAGGGGAAAAGGCAACTTTGAAGTCAGCGCAAGTTCTTTATCCGATGATGGACCGCAGCAGTCCGGCTGTCGAACCTTATCACGTTTCCAAAATCCGCCTCAATACAATTGGGGGTGTCAACTGKGCGAAAGCGGGACAATGGATGACTTGGGACGTAGAAGTGCCAGAGGACGGACTTTATAATATCGGTATTAAATATTTGCAAAGCTTTAAAAGAGGTATAATTTCTTACCGTAAGTTGTATGTTGACGGCAAGATTCCATTTAATGAGGCTAAGGAGATTCCTTTTGGTTTCTCAACTGGCTGGCAAATGAACGAGATTGGTGACGGGGAAATCCCATACCAAATTTATTTGACCAAAGGTAAGCATGAGATCAAGCTTGAAGCTTCACTCGGTGAAATGGCAGTTTTGTTGCGAACGGTAGAGTCCAGCGTACTGGATCTGAATCGTATTTACCGGCGCATTATTATGGTCACCGGAACGGTTCCTGATGGAAATCGGGATTATCAGCTTGACAAGAAAATTCCTGAGCTACTTGATGTATTTAAAGAACAAATAGAAGTATTGAACGCTATTGTCGCCCAAGTAAAGCAATTGTCTGGAGGCGCAGGTGATCGTACGGCTTCCTTAACACGGCTCATTTATCAACTGCAGGAGATGGTGAATGATCCTAATACGATTGCACGCCGATTGGGAACATTCAAATCGAACACTGGCTCGTTAGGGGAATGGATCTATACCTTGAACAATATGCCATTATCGGTGGATTATATCGTTGTTGCTTCTCCTGATAAGAAAATGCCTAATCCTAAAGCGAATGCATTCAAAAGAATGAAGCATGAAGTGGGCTCATTCTTCGCTTCTTTCTTTACCGACTACAATTCACTCGGAGCGTCGAAGGAAGGTCAGAAATCCGTTGAAGTTTGGATTACACACGGAATGGACCAGGCAAAGATTTTAAAGAGGTTAATTGATGAATCGTTTACACCAGAAACTGGAGTTGCAGTTGATATCAAGGTTGTTAATGAAGGCGTTTTGATGCAAGCAATGCTGGCGGGACGTGGACCAGATGTTTCATTCTCGGTTGCAGATGATAAGCCAGTCAATTACGCTTTGCGTAATGCAGTGGAAGATTTGTCAAAGTATCCAGGGTTTGACCAGGTGACGCAGCGTTTCCACGAAAGCGCGTTGGTACCCTTTCAGTTTAATGGGGGAACCTTTGCTCTGCCGGTCGATCAGACTTTTCCGGTTTTATTTTATCGCAAGGATATTCTTAATGAGTTGAATTTAGCCATACCACAAACCTGGGATGACGTCTTCGAGATGATTCCTGAGCTTCAGAAACAAAATTTATTATTCGGTTTCCCTCTTGTTGCAGCAGGTGCGACTGCCGGAGGTATGGGTCTTAACGCAACTTATGGCACGTTGCTGTATCAGAACGGTGGTGAGGTGTATCGCGATGGCGACAAAGCTAGCGCCTTAGATTCCGAGATATCAATCAAAGCGTTTATGGATTGGGCGGAATTATATACGACTTATAAGCTGCCGGTCACGACAGACTTCGTCAACCGTTTCCGGAGTGGTGAGATGCCAATTGCAATAGCTGGCTACTCAGAATTCAATATGATGGACGTCGTAGCGCCGGAGCTGAAAGGGCTGTGGGATTTAGCTATTGTTCCAGGACTTGAAGGACCGGATGGAACGATACACCGAGAAGTGCCTGGCGGTGGAACGGGTATTGTAATGCTAAAGGATAGTAAGCATAAAGCGGAGGCTTGGTCCTTTATGGATTGGTGGACCAGTACAGATGTGCAAGCGAAGTATGGTCTGGAAATTGAAGCAGTTCTTGGTACTGCTGGACGTACTGCGACAGCTAATCTAGAGGCCGTGGCTCGTATTCCTTGGCAAGTTAAGCAATACAAAGTTTTAATGGAGCAGTGGCAATGGGTTAAGGGAGTCCCTCAAATTGCAGGCGGATATTTCACAGGACGTCATCTTGATAATGCGTTCCGTAACGTTGTTGTTTCTAAGGGTGACCCACGTGAAGCCATAGACAATTACACCCGATTTATTAATGAGGAAATTACGAAAAAACGCAAAGAGTTCGGCTTGCCAAACTAGAGAAAGGGGGCGGTTGCATTGTCCGACCCAAATCAAGCAAGCATTATATTGCAGGTCCCAGACAAATTACCTAAGCCGCTCAGCGAGAGGCGAAAACAGCTTAATTATCTGCGGAGTGAGATGATCAAGAAACGGCACGGCTATTTGCTCCTTGCGCCATATTTCATTCTCTTCTTTATCTTCACCGCCTTCCCAGTCCTTATGGCTTTCGGACTTAGCTTCACGGATTTTAATGTACTTGAAGCGCCAAGCTGGGTTGGTTGGGATAATTATGCAACCTTGTTCGTTAAGGATGAAGTGTTTCTAATCGCTTTGAAAAATACGTTATTATTCGCAGCTGTTACCGGACCGATCAGCTATATCCTATGTTTCTTTCTTGCATGGCTCATCAACGAATTGTCGCCTAGAATTCGGGCAGTTATTACGTTGCTATTCTATGCACCTTCCATCTCAGGAAACGTCTTTTTAATATGGCAGGTTGCCTTCTCAGGCGATTCATTCGGCTATGTCAATGCTTTCCTGATGAAATGGGGATTTATAATGGCGCCGATACAATGGCTTTCAAATCCCAAATATATGCTGGCGATTATTATACTAGTTCAGCTTTGGTTAAGTTTGGGCACAGCCTTCCTTGCTTTTATAGCTGGATTGCAGGGCATGGATATGACACTAATTGAAGCTGGAGCAATTGATGGAATAAGAAATCGCTGGCAGGAGCTTTGGTTTATAACACTACCATCACTTCGTCCGATGCTGATGTTTGGTGCGGTTATGCAAATTACTTCTTCATTTGCAGTTGCTAATGTGGCAACGTCCCTTGTCGGGTTCCCAAGTCCACAGTATGCGGGACATACGATAGTAACACATCTAGTCGATTTCGGTACGATTCGTTTCGAGATGGGTTACGCTAGTGCCATCGCAACCGTATTATTCGGTGTTATGCTTGGATCTAACTTGCTCGTGCAGAAGTTGCTTCGAAAGGTTGGTGATTAGAGAGCATGAATATTCGATTTAGTTTGCGTCGAGAGAAGAAGCTCAATCGGTCCCTTCCTGTTGATCTAGCTTTATTTGTTTTCTTAGCAGCAATGGGTTCTTTCATGGCAGTGCCTTTCGTTTACATGATTAGCACTGCATTGAAGCCATTGGATGAAATGTTCCTATTTCCACCAACATTTATTGTGCGCTCTCCAACGCTTGATAACTTTTATGACTTAACCCTTATTTTTTCTAATGCTTGGGTACCGATATCGCGCTATGCATTTAACACTATATTTATTGCTGTAGTCGGAACGGTTGGGCATGTTATCTTGGCATCTATGGCGGCTTACCCGCTGGCCAAGCTGAAGCTTCCAGGTGGCAAAGTCCTATTTACAATTGTTGTCTTGTCCTTGATGTTCGCTGGTCAGGTGACAGCAATTCCCAACTATTTAACGATTTCTTGGCTTGGACTATTGGATTCATACTGGGCGCTTATATTCCCAGCACTCGCAACGTCACTTGGCTTGTTTCTAATGAAGCAATTTATGGAGCAGATTCCCGATGCTTTAATTGAAGCTGCAAAGATAGACGGCGCGAGTGAGTATCGTATCTTTTGGACGATTGTTATGCCAATAGTTAAGCCTGCATGGCTTACGCTGATCATTTTTGCCTTTCAAGCCTTGTGGTCGGGCGGCGGAGGGCAGTCCTATGTGTATAGTGAGCAATTGAAAACAATGGATTATGCGCTTAGCCAAATTTTGGCCGGAGGATTTGCTCGTTCTGGTGCGATGGCTGCTGTTTCATTACTTATGATGATTGTGCCGGTTTCGATCTTTATACTGACGCAAAGTAGCGTTATGCAGACGATGTCTACATCAGGCCTGAAAGATTAATAGAGAAAGGGGGGAGCGCAATTGGCGTCCATAAGGGGCATTGCATCATTTCTTATCCTTATGAGCTTCATGATCGGCTTCGCTGTTCCGGCTCATGCTGTTCCGGTTTATTCCCTTCCTGATTATGGATATAACTATTCATACTGGAAACAGGCAGAGCCAGCACCGTACCCTTATTTGGCTGAAAAGCATGTGTACGGTTCAGAACTTGGAATTGGTAATTTTAATGTTCCGCAGGATTTATTCGTTGCCGATGATCGTCGGATTTACATTGCTGACACGGGAAACAACCGCATCGTTTCTTTAGATGAGAATGGTCAGCTTATTCGTACGATAGATGGCTTTGACAATGGCGGGAAGAAGGAAGTATTCAACAAGCCCAATGGTGTATTTGTAAGTCCTGACCATATTATTTATGTGGCGGATACGTACAACAACCGGATTGTTAAACTTACCAATGAAGGTGAGTTCATCGAATCATTCGGAACTCCTACTTCCAGCATCATTCGAAAGGATTTTCAATATTTCCCTYTGAAAGTAAATGTCGATAAGTTTGATAGGATCTACGTAATCGCACAGGGTGCTTTCGATGGGATTATGGAGCTTGACTTTGAAGGTAACTTTAAAGGATATGTTGGAGTGAATAAAGTTAAATTTAGTCCAATTGATAGATTTTGGAAGCAATTTTCAACCAAGCAGCAGTCAGAGAAAATGGAATTATTCCTGCCTGTTGAATTCAGCAATATCGATGTCGATGATCGTGGTTTTATTTACGCCATATCCGCTGAGGCCAATTCGGATACACCGATCAAACGCTTCAACCCTGGTGGGGATGACATATTGCGCCGAGAAGGATATTTTAATCCGAAGGGTGACATTGGGCTACTTACTTTCACAGACATAGTAACTAGCACAAGGTTTAGAGGTAGCTCTAGATTCATTGATGTCCTTTCTGATGAAAGCGGGATGTACAGCGGTTTGGATGCGACACGTAATCGTATCTTTACTTATGATCATGATGGCAATCTCCTCTATCAATTCGGAGGAATCGGAACGCAGTCGGACAATTTCCAAAAAGCAGTTGGGTTTTCGATGGTTGGAGAGAAAGTAGCCGTACTAGATAATGAGATGAATCGGTTGACATTTTTTGCACCGACACGCTATGGACAGCTGATTCGAGAAGCTGTAAAAGCTCATTATGCGGGTAAGGTAGAAGAAGCGGAAACGGCTTGGAGACAAGTACTTCAACTGAACGCTAACTTCGATATTGCTTATATTAGTATGGGGAAAGCGGCTCTCAAAAAGGACGAAACTAAGCTGGCCATGGAGTATTTCGAACATGGAAATAACCGTAAATATTATTCCGAGGCGTTCAAACGTTATCGAAAGGAATTTGTATGGAATCATTTCGGAACGATAATGATGATCTTAATTTCCGCAGTTGTACTATTTGTTGCGGGCCGTATGTACTGGGCTAGAAGAAAACCGAAGCTTTATTTTGTAGAAACGGGTATTTTAAAAGCTCCATTCTATACGATATTGAGACCGTTTAACGGCTTCTATGAGATGAAGTTTGAGCAGAAGGGCAGAGTGAAGATTGCGCTGTTCATTGTAGGCGCACTCATCGTAACGATGATTCTGAAGCGCCAATTCTCTGGATTCGTTGTCAATACCAACAGGTTGTCAACCCTGAATAGCATTGATGAGCTTATGTATATCGTGCTGCCGTTTGTATTGTTTTGTGTGGCCAACTGGTCACTTACAACACTTATGGATGGAGAAGGAAAGTTTAAAGAAATTATTATGGCTGTCGGTTATTCACTACTGCCGCTTGTCATTTTGTATCTCCCGCAAATCATATTCAGTAATATGATTACGAAAGAAGAAGCAGCTTTCTATTATCTAATTGATTCGATTGCTATTGCTTGGACACTATTCCTGTTGTTTGTTGGCTTGATGACTGTTCATCAATACTCTATTTTCAAAACAATTTTAACACTATTCCTCACTGTTATTGTGATGATATTTATTGTTTTCCTTTGTATTCTATGCTTCAGCTTGCTACAGCAGGTCATTTCATTCGTTATTTCAATCATTACAGAAATTAGGGCAAGAGCGTGAGGAGGTACGTGCATGAGTAAGATAAAAAAACGGCTGACGATCATGATAGTATGCTGTCTTATYGCAGCAGTATCTCTAAATGAGACTCTATTTCGTAGCCAGACTGAGGCTGCTGTCAATGGTCAGCAGGTGAACAAAGATAACCTTGAAGTGACCGTTTCTTCCGTAAAGACTCTTCCCGATGGCATAAGCATGATTGCTGAGAATGAGCATCTTGAGCTTTTACTGGATAAGAAGACGACCGCGGTCAGTGTGAGGGAGAAGCGTAACGGTGAAATATGGACGACAAACCCAATTGATAATGATAAAGACGCGATTGCTTCGGGTATGAACAAAACGAACCTGGCTTCGCAAATGATTATCTCGTACATCAACGATAAAGGGCATGAATCCTTTATTAACAATTTCGATGAGAGCATTAAGAAAAATCAATTTGAAATTTCTCTCATTGATAATGGTGTCAAAATTAGTTATGAAATCGGAAGCTCGGAGAAAGGGCTAAGCTCCATTCCAGCAGCAGTTACGAAGGAACGGTTTGAAGAACGAATTTTGAACAAGATTGAAGATGAAAAGGTTAGAAATAAACTTCGTACTCGCTTTTTTTTCAATGAAGAGAAGCAGCAGTATGAACGAAAAAAAATGCAAGATTATATCGTAAAAGACGTTGTTGCGATTCTAGATTCCATTGGCTATACAGCCGAAGATGCGCAAGAGGATAACGAGTTAGCAGATGGTGGAGAAGCGGTAGTAAATGCCGCACCCAATTTTACAATACCTATTACGTATCAGCTAGATGGTGATAATCTCGTCGTTCGAATTCCAACAGAAGAGGTTAAGGATACGGAGTCGTTCCAACTTCACACCTTGCAATTGCTGCCATTTTTCGGAGCGGCTGATCAAAACCAAGAAGGGTATATATTTGTACCGGATGGTTCAGGAGCACTCATTAATTTGAACAGCGATAATAAAGCAGCACGTGCCTATGAAGTTCCGCTTTATGGTATGGACCAGACGCCCTTTAAGAGGGAGACTCTAGTACAGCCTACACAGATTTCAAGATTTCCGGTGTTCGGCATAAAGCATGATAACTCCGCTATGTTTGCCGTTATTGAACAAGGGGACGGACAGGGAACAATCACTGCGGATACGAGCGGAAAGCTGAATAGTTACAATCGTGTAGGTGCCAAGTTCCAAATGAAGGACATGGAATTCGTCACATTTGGAGCAGGATCAGTTAGGAAAGCAATTCCCAAATTCTCAGAGATGTATGATGATGGCATTCAGATTCGCTATGGATTTTTAGCGAATAGTGCGGCAGATTATATGGGGATGGCTAATTATTATAGAGACTATCTGATCAGTAAATACAATCTGACTCGTCAAACAAGTGGTAGTGATACGCCATTCGTTCTGGATCTGATCGGCTCGATTCCCGTCCGCAAAAACTTTCTCGGTATTCCGTATCAATCTGTTGAAGCGGTGACAACCTATTCACAGGCAATGGAAATACTAGACTTATTGCAACAACGAGACATATCCGACATTCAGCTTAAATATTCAGGATGGTTTAACAAGGGCGTTCAGCATTATTTCCCGAAATCAATCAAACTAGATAAAGTTCTTGGAGGCAAGAAACAGTTTGAGAAGTTATTGAACTATGTTGAGGAAAAGAATGTCGAATTGTATCCAGATGTTGCTTTTAATCGGGTATACGACAATGGAAAGGGCTTTAAACCTTCGAGAGATGCTACGCGTTTCTATGATTGGAAAGAAAAGTTTGGCTTGGGTAAAGATATGGTATCAACGAATTCTCAATTTGGGCTGTATTATTTACTTTCTCCAAGTAAAATGAGTGGTGTCGTAAAGGGCTTTTTGAAGGATTATGAGAAATACGATATAGGTGGAGTTTCTTTACGTGACATGGGAGAGGACTTAAAC
>NZ_JBFUHJ010000150.1:0-11971 GCF_056402455.1 Paenibacillus sp. P4_A7
TCATTGATGTGGTAAACAACCACCATCTCATAGAAGCAAATGCAGGAGTAAACGGTACGATTAGTCCTAGCGGAGCAGTTGAGGTAAATGACGGTGCAGATCAGACCTTTACGATCACGCCAAATAGCGGATACGACATTGATACCGTCACGGTTGATAATGAGAAAGTTACGGTGACTAGCAGTGTCTATACTTTCAAGAATGTAACAGGAAGCCACTCGATCAGTGTTAGTTTTAAACCTCAATATGTATACAACCCAGGACCTATTCAAGTTAATCCGGATATACATGTTGTTACATCTCAGGATTTTAACAATTCTTCGGTAAATGGAACGGTGACGATTCAGGTTAAGGGAGATAAGAAACGGATCACACTTCCGTTCAACACCGCTGAGCTGCTTGGGAAAAATCAGCTGGTCATTCAGTTGGATAAACTCTCATTAACTTTGACACCTGAATTAATCAAACAGTTGACTGAACAAGTACCGACAAGTGATCTGAAGGATAGCAGCATCAAGCTGGAAATCATTCAACTGACCGAAACCGAGGCGAGTGCTTGGCTGGCCAAAAATCAATCAGGCGGTCAGACTCAGATCAAACTTTACGGTTCCATATTCGATTTTAGTTTATTCATCGAAACAAAGGACGGCAAGAAGAGGAGCCTAACGAAATTCGATAAACCGATTGTCATGAAAATGAAAGTCGATCAAATATCGAGTCCAAGCTTGACTGGCATCTATTATCTCGGTGACGAAGAAGGACTAGTGTATGTTGGAGGAAGACTTCTCAACGGTGAAATGGTTGCTGAATTACACCATTTCAGTAAATACACTGTACTTGAAATGAAAAAGGTATTTGCAGATGTTCCTTCCTCTCATTGGGCAGTAGATGCTATTGAAGCATTGACGTCCAAGCAGATTTTGAAAGGAGATAGCGAGACGACATTTGGTCCAGAACGTCATGTAACTCGTGCCGAATTTGCATCCATGCTTGTAAGAGGCTTGAAGCTGTCCGCAAAGAGTGAACAGAAATTTAGTGATGTAGCATCTGATGCTTGGTATGGCAAAGATGTTTCGATTGCTTTCAACGCGGGCATCGTAACAGGAAAAAATGCAGCCATCTTCGATCCAGAAGCACAAATTACGCGAGAAGAGATGGTTACCATGATGATGCGGGCTTATGTCCTATATAAAGGAACTAAATTGGACGGAAGTACCTCTTCATCGTTTACGGATGAGACTGACGTATCCTCCTGGGCGCTCGAGTCTGTTAGGGCGGCGGCGACACTCCAATTAATCGAAGGACGTAAAGCGGGTAAGTTTATCCCTAACGGAGTGGCAACTCGCGCAGAGGCCGCAATGATTTTGCTAAGAGTATTGAAATAAGGACAGCAAGAATGTGGATCACACTTCAAGTTGATGGTATTTGGAAGTAGCTCAAACTAGGAGGCTGTTGAATTGAAAAAAACAAGGTTAGTTCTTTTAATAACTGCGCTCACATTTTCGATAATAGCAGCGGGCTGCGGTCAGAATCAGCCAACCGTTAATGTTGGGAAGGAAAGTCCCAAGTCCACAGATGCGAGTAAGCCTGAAACCGTAAAGAAAGTGAAAGTCAGAATGACTTACTGGAACAAGGAGGATGGAATAAAGACGTTCCTCCAGCTGGTGAAGGATAAACTGCCGGATGTGGAGCTTGAATATCAATTTATTGATAACAAGCAGTATACAGATATTCTAAAAACACAACTCGCTGCTGGAGAAGGCCCAGACGTTATCGGGGGAATGATGACGGACCCGAACATGGTTAAAGCCGGATATTTCGAAGATTTAACGGCACGTTTTAGTGGGAAATACTACGAATCGGGCACGGAGAATGTGACCTATGACGGCAAGCTATATGGCTTGCCTCAAGCAAGCTGGTTCAATGGTATCTTTTATAACGTGGAATTATTTAATAAATATGAATTGAAAGTACCTACAACGTTAGATGAATATTTCTTAGTCGCAGAGACGTTTATCAAAAATGGAATTAAACCTCAAGCCATTGGCCTTAAAAATATGAATGTAGCTTCACAATCTTTTATCGCTTTGGCGATGAATGACTATATGGGGCTGCCGGAAGGAAAAGCGTTCAATGATGGCTTCGGCAAGGGTGAGCTGAAGATGGCGGATGTGTTGGAGCCTGCGCTTACGACTTGGTCGGAGTATATGAAGAGAGGCATTTTTACGAAAGAGATGTTAGGACTGGAAGAGGAGCAAGCCATCGATGAATTCACGAGCGGGAAAGCAGCGATGTTCCAATCAGGTCCATGGTACATGGAGACGTTCAAGGCTAAGGCACCAGACATGAAGATTGATATGTTTCCGAATTTAGGAACGAAGGGCGGGCCCGGCTGGATGATCGGGGGACCCGGCGTTTCCTTCGGGATCAATGCGAAATCCAAAGTGAAAGAAGCAGCTTATAAAGTGCTTGAGCTATTATCTACAGCAGAAGGTCAGCAGGCTTATTGGCAGGATAACCAAGGCGGTTCATCGTATTTGAAAGGTGTGGTATTCGAAATGCCGGCAGAATACAATGGTGCGCAAGAAGCGTTTAAGGCCGGGAATGTGTTCTATCCACCTAATGTTTGGGGCGTAGGCCGTGATACAACCTTTGCAGAGCTTGGCAAGGGGCTTCAGGATTTATTGGCTGGCAGCAAAACACCGCGTCAAGTTCTCGAAGCAGCGGATAAAAAGCAATTAGAGATGCTGTCTAAATCTAAATAAGCGAGAGGTACAACATGCATTAAGGAAGGAGGCATAACATTATGCCTCCTACTATCTTACAAACAGAAGGTTGATCCCCCGGTGAAAAAAATAAACTTGTTTAAACACGAGACGAGTTACTTTCTCATGCTGCTTCCCGCACTTGTCATCTATTGTGTATTTTTTATAGTACCTACGCTTAAAACCTCCTGGTACAGCTTTACCAATTGGTCGGATGTTGTCCCTGTAGATGTAAAATTCGTTGGGTTAGCCAACTATATATCGCTGTTTAAGGATACTGTTTATTTAGACGGCATTACGAATACGCTCATTTACGCTTTTTTTACAATGATAGGGCAAAATGTTTTGGCCATTCCTTTAGCTGTTATATTGCATAAAAACTTAAGAACGAAAAATCTACTGCGCGCTGCCTTCTTCCTTCCTGCGGTGTTCAGTGTATTAGTTATAGGTTTCCTTTGGAATTTCATGTATTCACCATCTGACTTCGGTTTAATCAATCAGTTTGTAGAAGCGCTTGGATTCAAACGTATTAATTTCCTTGGGGATCAGCACCTTGCGATTTACTCCGTCATTTTTACGCAAATATGGCAGTGGGTCGGTTATACAATGGTTATTTATTTGGCGAATATGCAAAGTATTTCAATCGATTACTACGAAGCTGCAAAGATTGATGGCGCGAATGGAGGGCAGGCTTTTAGGTATATTACATTACCACTGCTGCTTCCAGCCATTACATTTAGTACGGTTACCGGCATGATTAGCGGCTTGAAGGTATTTGATATTATTTACGCACTAACGGGTGGTGGGCCAGGGCATTCTACCGAAACGATTGTATCGCTTATGTTGAAAAAAGGGCTCAGTGAAGGGTTTTACAGCTACGGGGCTGCTTTTGGTATTGTCTTTGTCATTATAGTAGGGACTATTACTGCTATTCATATGGGTATCATTAGACTGTGGGAGAGGCGGTGAACATGATCAAACGAAATAGAAGAAGAGACACTCTCCTGGAAGTGATCATGATCGTCCTAGCAGCGATTTTTTTGATTCCCATTTACTACTTAATAGTAACGACGTTTAAAACACCAGATGCTGCAGTTGCTCATCCGATGGGTTTGCCTATGGATATTACGCTGGATAATTATATTAGCGCCTTCAAAGCAATGAATTATATGCAAGCTCTTACTAACAATCTAATTATTACGGTATCTTCGGTTATCGGCATTATTGTTTTTTCTTCAATGGCAGCATATAGTCTCGCAAGACGGAAAACCCATATCAATCGAATAGTGTTCTTACTCTTTATGGTGGGAATGATGGTTCCATACCAGATGGGAATTTTGGCTTTATATAAATTGGTTAGCCAAATGGATTTAATGAATACTCTAACTGGCGTAATATTGATCGAAATATGCTATAGCATACCGTTCTCGATCTTCTTGTTTCGAGGATTTATAGTAGCTACGGTCCCTATAGAGCTGGAGGAAGCAGCTAGAGTGGATGGCAGCGGTGTGTGGCGGGTATATTGGCAAATTGTATTTCCACTGCTAACTCCGGTAATTGCAACTGTAGCCATACTAAATGCCCTAGCTACATGGAACGATTTTATGACACCGCTATTGTTCTTGCAATCTAGAGAGAAGGGAGTGCTTCTTCTGGAGGTATTCCGGAACATCGGACAATTTTCCGTAGATTGGACAAATTTCTTCCCGATGATGTTTCTTGCTGTTGCACCGCTGGTTCTTTTCTATATTTTTATGCAAAAATATATCATTCAAGGTATCACAGCGGGCTCTGTTAAGGGCTGAAAGCTTCGTGGAGCGATTCTTCTAATTTTGAA
This sequence comes from Paenibacillus sp. P4_A7, assembly GCF_056402455.1. Taxonomy (NCBI): domain Bacteria; kingdom Bacillati; phylum Bacillota; class Bacilli; order Caryophanales; family Paenibacillaceae; genus Paenibacillus; species Paenibacillus sp. P4_A7. The sequence goes on from NZ_JBFUHJ010000150.1 coordinate 4,603, forward strand.
GAGTCGTTTTTTTTATTTATAAGAGGTTTGATAGGAGATTTGAGTGGATATTGTACATTCAAACAGCTTAAATTCCATCTTTAAATGAGTTTGAATGGAAAAGATACAGTTAAATAGGTCGTTAGAAGCTTTATATCTGTGTAACAGGCGATTAGCCTGTATGAAATACAGTCAAAGGTAAATACAACGGTTTTGATGTAGTTTTGATTGTATAAAATACAGTCAAATCCGAAAACAGAAGAGAACAATAGAGTAGGCTGATCCAATTATCTGTAAATCGCTGATTTTTGGCAAAGCTAAGGTTTTACTAATAAATATTCTTATCTATCTCCATGAAATGATCGCTCTCGCCGAAGAGAGCGGACACAACTGTTTATTCTCATTGGATAATTACCCCTATAGTTAGTCTGCCATAAATGGTAAACTATAGAATAAACATAGGCAGTTATGTAGAGAGATGATAAAGCTGTGATTTCATGCATATACGATTTATGTTCTAGTTTGATTTGAGATTGAGTTACAAATGTCGATAGGCTATAGATTTAGTGAGCGGTCCATCGGAAAGATGGAAAGCTTGTTTTTTTAGACGGATAGTAATATGTGCGAGGCTAAAAAGCGTAGGAAGAGTGGAGTTTTGGAATATGATTGCTCAAGGTTTAATTATTCAGGATGGTAGAGTTCTTATGGTCAAACAATATGTTGAAAGGGGAGATATGGTATGGAATTTTCCTGGTGGTGGAATAGAAGAAGGTGAAATACCTGAAGAAGCATGCATTAGAGAAGTGAAGGAAGAAACGGGCTATAATATTCAAATTATTAAGAAGTTATACGATGAAAATGGGAAGTATACGTTTTTGGCTGAAATCATCGGTGGTACACTTTTTCTAGATGAAACAATGGCGTATAATCAGGATATTATTGAGGTTAAGTGGGTGAGTTTGGAAGATACAGAGAAGTTCGATGCTTATACGATCCCGATTATATGTCTTTATCAAAGGCTAATCTTATAACATAAAAAAACTGGCCCATTCAGGATCGCAGACATGTCCGGACTAGATGTTCTGTAAACAGGCGATACCGAGGAGGAATGAACATGTACACAAAGCTGGAGATTATTAATGAGGTTGCGGTTCAGGTTAAACAAATTGATCAACTATATAAAAGTAGAATCATTAATTACAAAGGTAAAACAGTCGATACCGATGAACATTTTACGGAAGTAATTGCTGAAGAGTTGTTGAAAATAGATATCAAAAAGCGGTTGGAAAACATAAATGAAGTGGTTAGAGAGAAAGGGTATCGCGTGGTATCACATAATGGGGTTGTTACTCCCCAACATAACGAAGAAAATTCTAATAGGAAAGAAGAAAGATACGCTATCCAATTATTCAATTTGAGCAAAGGTGGAAAAGTATTTAATCATATTGGTAGAATTCTAGATTATCAAATCCCACTAAAAAATAGTATTGCTGATAAGGGACTCGGTAAGATTGATTTAATCTCGGTGACTGATGAACATATATTTCTACTTGAATTAAAAATAAAGGAAAACGAGGAAACCATTTTAAGATGTCTTCTTGAAATATCCACGTATTACCAGCAACTATCAAAGTCCAAATTTTTGGATAGTTATTCAAATGAATTCGGAAAACTAACAGAAAATAGTATAAAAAAAGCAATATTGATTGTTAACAGTTCTCCCCAGCATAAGGAGATGGAAGAACTTCGAAGCGGCGAAAGAAGATATCTAAAGATGCTTATGGATGCATTGGAAGTGGAAGTTTTTTGTATGGATCCTGAAAGTCAGTACGTACAAAAACTATAAAATTCATAGGGTGAGAGCTATTTGTTTAAAGAAGATAGCTCTTTCTTAGATGTGTGCTTTCTTTGCACCATCGAAACCGATAGTGAAGCCGGTCGGCATGCCATCAATTAAGCGATGGAATGCCGGCCTGTTTTATTAATGACTGTGACAAAGAAGAGGTTGGTTAAAATTCACCCTAGTTTTCGTTATTAATCGCCTATCCGAGTGGATAAAGGGACCCGTATAATCACAAATGAAAGCGTTTACCTAATTTGCGTAATTTCTAACTAGAAAGGGGTTATTGAGATGGCGACGACCAGAGGAACAAAACGTTTTATATGGGGATTTTTAATGCTGTGGGTCTTATTGATGGTCATATTTACTTTTAATGATTTGAGTGTATCCAAAGCATTATACAATGAGGAGCATTCTCGGTTCGGTTGGTTTTTTGAGGTGTATGGGGAGCACCCTGCTTTTTTAATCCTATTTGCAGCGGGTAGTATTCTTTTTAGTACAGTTCGAAATGATCGGTTGGTTAAAAAGATAGTAGTTCGTCTGGTATCCGGATTATTCATCCTTCTTAGTGGATTTAGTATCGTATATATTGCCCTCATGCGTGGATACGAGCTGGATGGAGGTAACGTTATGCTCATCTGTTTAGCTATATCCGTATTGATAGCAACGCTGTCGCAGTGGCTGTTGAGGCGTGTACCTGTTGATAGTCTAAGCCAGTATAACCGGGCTGCATGGGCAGCAATCGCTATCGTTTTCGCGGAGATTATGGTTGTAAATGTACTCAAGATTTTTTGGGGCAGAATGCGTTTCCGCAATATGGAAGGGGATTATTCACAGTTTACTAGTTGGTTGCTTCCGCAAGGCATTCAGGAAAGTGGCGTTACAGCTGAAGCGCATAAATCATTTCCTTCTGGTCACTCTGCCAATGGCTGGACGATGATGGTGTGGATGCTGTTTATGCCTTTCGTAAGTAAATGGCGTAATATTATGCTTGTCATTGCGTTGGTGTGGGGACTATGTACATCGTTTAGTCGTGTTATTATGGGCGCTCATTTTGCAACAGATGTATTGTTTGGTGCTTTTATCACGATCACATGTATGCTGCTGCTATGCAAGCTTTTCAAGGTTGATCTGTATCCTGATATTCAGAAGAACTCCTCCGTTTTACTAAAAGATAAAAATGCACCCTATATAAGATAAAAAACGGACAGTATTAAAGGCAGTGTAAAGTTACAATCCAATTGAGAAAGCGCTACCAAATAGACGTGAGGAGATGCAAGCATGAATCAAAATCAAATGCCATGGAAAGAGCGTATTAGCTACGGTCTAGGCGATACTGCGTCAAATCTGATTTTTCAAATGACAACGCTTTATCTCATGTACTTCTATACGGATGTATTTGGTCTGAACCCTGCAGCGGTAGCTATATTGTTTCTTGTTGCACGTGTTATAGACGCGATTGCCGAGCCGTTCATTGGTGTAATGATTGATCGTACTCAAACAAAGTGGGGCAAATGCAGACCCTATTTCCTCTGGCTTGCTGTTCCTTTCAGTGTTACTTCCGTACTTATGTTTTTGACGCCGGATTTTGGCGATACGGGTAAACTTGTATACGCATACATTTCATACACAATGCTCGGTATTATGTATTCTGGTATTAATTTACCACTGTCTGCGATCCTGCCAAGTCTGACTAGCAATTCTAATGAACGTACAGTGATCAACACGGTTCGTATGGTGTTCGCCGTGATTGGAGTTGTTATTGTAAGCGCTGGAACAATGCCGCTTGTTAATGCTTTCGGCGGAGGGGATGAAGCAAAGGGCTTTCTTGTCACTATAATATTGTTCTCGGTCATTGCCCTATTGCTCTTTCTAAACATGTTTGCTAACACCAAAGAACGTGTAAAAGCGATTGATGAGAAACCGCTTCCGCTGAGTGTTGGAATCAAGGCGCTAAAAGGAAATACACCTTGGCTGATCATGTTGCTGCTGGGCCTGTTCCTTTGGATCACAACTTCTATTCAAGGACAGACGAGTATTTATTACATGACCTATTATATGAAAAAGCCGGAGCTCATTCCTATTGTGAATTCGATGCAATTGTTGATGATAGTCTCGATGGTGTTCGCCCCGCTTGCTGTGAAAAAAATCGGCAAAAGAAACACTATCTTATGCGGATCTGTTGTTTCTATCCTTGGCTACATTATTGCTATTTTTGGGGGGAATGCACTTTCTGTTCCATTGCTTTTGTCAGGGCTGCTTATAAGCGGACTTGGCATGGGAGTAGGTGCTGGTCTTATATTTGCCATGATGGCGGATACGGTTGATTACGGCGAGTGGAAATCCGGCGTGCGGGCACAAGGACTTCTTTATTCGGCTTCAAGCTTTGGGGTCAAAGTCGGAATGGGACTTGGTGGAGCGCTTGGAGGCTGGATATTATCGATGGGTGGTTATGTGGCTAACAACACAGCGCAGTCAGAATCTGCTTTAGCATCGATTTCATTTAACTACCTAGTGGCACCGATTATCGGTCAAATCATCATGATTATTCTGTTGTTGTTCTACCGTCTTGATAAAATTCAACCGCTCATGTCTCGTGAACTCGAGGAACGCCGAAACGCATCCGTTGTTTAATTATTAAATAAACCTAAGAGAGAGGTAGCAGAAATGATAGATTTGAAAGTAAAGCCCTTTTATTTAGACGATGAAGGAATTGAATGGGTAAAACAAACATTAGCATCCCTTGACTTGGTATCTAAAGTCGGTCAGCTGTTTTGTCCGATCGGGTTCACTGATGACAAGGAGCAGCTTACATTTTTGACGAAGGGCATCAAAATTGGCGGTATTATGTACCGTCCCGGACCGGGGGAAGCGGTGCAAGAAACGCATCGTTATTTGCAGGATTCCTCAGACATTCCGCTTCTAATTGCAGCAAATCTGGAGGCAGGAGGCAACGGATCTGCTGTAGATGGCACTTTCTTCGGAAAGCAGCTGCAAGTGGCGGCGACAGATAACACTGAGATGGCGCGTAGGCTGGGCATTATTGCCGCTCGGGAGGGTGGTGCGGTAGGCTGCAATTGGGCCTTTGCACCAATTCTCGATATCGACTACAATTTCCGTAATCCGATAACCAACATAAGAACGTTCGGCTCTGATCCGGAGAGAGTAGCTCGCATGAGTAAGGCGTATACAGAGGCCATTCAGGAGCATGGAATGGCTGTGTCCATTAAGCATTTTCCAGGAGATGGCGTTGACGAAAGAGACCAGCATTTATTGACGTCTATCAACTCACTCTCGGTTGAAGAGTGGGATGCTACTTTTGGCAAGGTATATGAGGATTGTATTGAAGCGGGTGCACATACGGTCATGGTGGGGCATATCGCTCATCCCGCTTATTCCAGATTATTACGTCCGGGGATTGAGGATTTGGAGATTATGCCCGCAACACTGGCACCGGAGCTTCTTAACGATCTATTGCGTAAAAAGCTCGGCTTTAATGGTTTGATCTCTACCGATGCTACGCCGATGGCGGGATTTACAATGGCAATGAAGCGGGAACTTGCGGTTCCGACATCAATTGCAGCTGGTTGTGATATGTTCCTTTTCAACAAAAATATAGAAGAAGATTTTTCATTTATGATGAAAGGTATTGAGAACGGTATTCTGACCGAAGCACGGGTGAATGAAGCAGTTACACGCATCCTTGGGGTTAAAGCCGCACTGGGACTTCATAAGAAGCAACAGCAAGGCACACTCGTTCCGGGAAAAGAGGCGCTGGCAGTTCTCAGATGCGAGGAGCATGTGCGTTGGGCGAAAGAATGCGCAGATGAGTCGGTTACACTGGTGAAGGATACGCAGCAGTTGCTGCCAATCAGGCCAGAAATTCACAAACGTCTACTTATCTTCACCCTAGGGGGTGAGGAAGGTTTATTTGGCGGGACGGATATTGCACCTTACTTCATTTCGAAGCTGGAAGCGGAAGGTTTTGATGTAAAACTATTCGATAAGAAGAAAATTGATCTCAGCGCTATGTTTGGAGGTGTTAAGGAGCTAACGGAACAATACGATGCTGCGGTCTACCTCTCAAACCTTGAGACACACAGTAACCAAACGGTTGTGCGGATTGAATGGGCGCCTCCATTTGGGACTGACATGCCTTGGTTCCTTCCAGAGCTGCCAACGATGTTTATTTCTGTGGCGAATCCTTATCATTTGTTGGATGTACCTCGCGTCCCTACATTCATAAATGCTTATTCGCCAAACGATTATGTGGTAGATGCTCTCATCGACAAGCTTGTAGGGCGCTCCTCATTCAAAGGTATAAATCCTGTTGACCCGTTCTGCGGCTATTGGGATACACGCTTGTAATCAGACAGGCTAGAGAGGGGGAGGTATCATAAGCATCACAGCGGTTATATTCGATTTGGATGGGGTCCTGGTTCATACGGATCGTTTTCACTTTGAAGCATGGAAGCGGATGGCTGATGAGGAAGGTATTCCGTTTGATTCGTTAATCAATGATCGATTGCGCGGCGTAAGTCGAATGGAGAGTCTGGACATCATTCTCGAAAAGAGCCGACGAAGCTATACCCAGGCTGGAAAAGAAGAATTAGCTAATCGGAAAAACACATATTACCGTGAACTGCTTCAGCATTTGACGCCTGCCGATGCGGCTGAAGGGGCGCTTGAGTTTATTGTTTCGTGTAGACGGCAAGGGGTGAAAACGGCCATCGGTTCGTCCAGCCGGAATACCCCGTTTATTCTGGAACGACTCGGACTGGCGCATCACTTCGATGCCGTAGCCGACGGCAATCAAATTGCACGAAGTAAACCTGACCCGGAAGTCTTTCTGCTTGCGGCGGCATATCTGGGTGTTGATCCGTCAAATTGTCTCGTCGTAGAAGACGCCGAATCTGGACTTATTGCCGCCGAACGTGCAGGAATGATGACGGCAGCCATTGGAGCAGCGTATGACAGCCCGGCTGCGAATTATAGGTTTCAGCATTTTGCCGAACTGGCAGAGATTATGTTTGGATAATATAAAGCGATTGAGTAGGTTAGACCTATTCGATCGTTTTTTTTCTTGTGTGAATAAAAATGAAAGCGCATTACATTTACCATATGATTTAGAAGTACGAAGGATTATAATAGGACGTATTCAGAGTAAAAGGAGGGGGACTATGTGCAAAGCTACACCTACGAAAATATTGAGCCGGATGATCATCTTCCCGTTCACTTGTTTTTGCACAGTACCCATCAGGTTCCGAACCATTGGCATGACAGCATAGAGATATTATTCGTACTTAAAGGGAAGCTTCAACTGTTCACGAAAGACAAATATACGGATCTAAATGAAGAAGATTTGTTTCTGATAAATGCCAATGACATTCATGCAATTAATGCTGAGGAGAATAACTTGGTTCTGGCGCTTCAGATTCCGACATCATATCTTGTTCAAGTTGAACCTCAGATTGATAGGATGTCATTTCAATGCAATTCTGCGGCTTATGGCATGGAAGAGCAGTATAAATTTGATGAGCTTCGTACGCT
>NZ_JBFUHJ010000151.1:0-11732 GCF_056402455.1 Paenibacillus sp. P4_A7
GTATCGATATCGGGCCGCTGCTGCTGCAGTCGGGGATGAACGTGCAAATCGTCAATTACCTGACCGGCGCCGTCGACCGGATTTATCAGATCGTCAGCGCGTCGGGCGTGCAAATTCTCATTTTTTTGGCTGCACTTCAATCGATTTCCCCGGCGCTTTACGAAGCAGCCAAAATCGAAGGCGCAACCGGTTACGAAGTTTTTTGGAAAATTACATTTCCGATGATGACGCCGTTTATATTAACGAACATGATTTATACCATCGTCGATTCGTTTTCTCACAATCAAGTCACGGAAAAAATCCGCTCCACTGCGTTCCAGCAGTTGGATTTCGGCGTGAGCTCGGCAATGGCCTGGGTATATTTCATCGTCATCTCGCTCATTCTGATCATTTCGACCTACGTCATCTCGAAACGGGTATTTTATTATGAATAATCAACGGGGGAAAACGAATATGAAGGGAAACTGGAAAGCTACCGGCCGCTCTGCGGCAGTTTCGCTTGCGGAGTGGTATGTCCGATACAACCCACTGGATAAGCTGAAACACGGTTTGTGGGTCATCGTCCGCACAGTTCTCATTTTCGGCATCAGCTTTATTATTTTATATCCGATTTTCACGAAGCTGTCGATTGCCTTTAAGGATAAAGCCGATGTGTTCGATTCGTCGATCGTGTGGATACCGCGCCACCTAACGCTTGAGAATATCAAAATTGTGGTCCAATATTTGGATTACTTCACGGCGATTTTCAATACGTTTGTGCTGAGCGCGGGGACGGCACTGCTCCAGCTCGTTGCTTGCGCTTTGGCCGGGTACAGCTTCGCCAAGCTGCGCTTCAAGGGGAGCGGCATCCTGTTTGCGCTTGTCGTGTTTACGATCGTCATCCCTCCACAGACGATTATGGCGCCAACCTACTTGCATTACCGCTTCTTTGACGTTTTTGGGTTGTACAACTTGTTTACCGGCAGCGGAGGGATCAATTTACTGGAAAGCTACTGGCCGTTTTATATCTCGGCTGCGCTTGCCATGGGCTTGAAAAACGGACTGTACATCTTTATATTCCGGCAGTTTTTCCGAGGTCTGCCGAAAGAGCTGGAGGAAGCTGCATATGTTGACGGCGCGGGGGTGCTGAAGACATTCGCCAAGGTAATGTTGCCGAACGCGGTTCCAGCGATTACGACGGTGCTGCTGTTCTCCTTCGTGTGGCAGTGGAACGACGACTATTTTGTCAACTTATATATGGCCAACTCCACGACGCTTTCTGGCATGCTGCTTGTATTGCCGTCGCACGTCAGACCGGAGTATGTCGGCGGAATCGCCTACTCGTCACTTCTGATCAATACGGGAACGCTGCTCGCCATCACACCGATTTTTATCCTTTATTTATTTGTCCAAAAGTATTTTGTCGAAAGCATAGAGCGGACGGGGATTGTCGGTTAAAGTTTTTCAACTTTTTTTGGGATCAAACACTGACAGAATGGGGGTGAGGCTACCGGGGGATGGAGTGGGCTGGAAGACGCTGGCGGATATTGTCAGGTAATGGAATGCGCTTCAATGGAAATGAGTCGGTAATATGCGCTTCAATGGAATGAGTCATCCAAGGATGAGGAGGAAGAAGCGGTATGGGAAAATTAGCGATGAAGAGGGTATGCATACTCGCTATTGTCATGATGCTTTTAACGGTAGGGCAGCAGCAGTTTGCGATGGCCGATGAGAATGTGTTATTTCAAGACAACTTCAATGGCAGTGCCGCCAATTGGTCTTCCGCAGGGGGAAGTTGGGCGGTGACGTCCGGCGCCTACGTGCAAAGCAATGCCAATTCCGGCGTTGCTGCCGAAAGTTTCGCGGGTGATGATTGCTGGACAGACTATACTTATGAAGCCGATGTGAAAGTGACCGGCGGGAATCGCGATGCGGCGATGGCTTTTCGTGTGCAGCAAAATTTGAATAATTATTACGTATTGTCGATTCGCAGCAATTCCTGGCTGAACGGCGCAAGCAACAAACGTCTAGAACTGATGAAATTTCATAACGGGACGTGGTCTGTTTTTGCGAATGCCGAGAAATCGATTCTCGACAATACGTTGTATCATGTCAAAATCGATGTCAAGCGCAATAACATCAAAGTATATTTTAATCATGAGACGTCGCCGAGCATCGACTATACGGATAAGTTTCCGATTCGCAGCGGCAAAGTTGGTTTTCGGACGTGGCAGACGTCGTCGGAATTTGATAACGTCGTTGTAACGGAAATTCCGAAAAATCCCGCTGACATGCAAACGATTGCGATGACCGGCGCTTCGATCAAGGTCGATCCGAACTGGCCATATTATGTTGGCAGATCGAACGACAGCATCGCCGAAGAGATCGAGTTGGCCGGTTACCAGACGGTTCATTACATCGTCGTTAACGAAAACGATGTGAAGGGCGGTTTGATCGATGCCTTCCACGCCCGGGGCATCGCCGTTTGGCTTGTTGTGTTCGGCAACGGAACATATTCGGCGGCGTCGTTTCCGCCAGGTTGGGAGAACTGGAAGATGGGGCTGATCAACCCTTCAGGCGTCGTTGGGTATACGTTCTTCTCCTTGTTTAACCAGGATTACATCCAATGGAAAAAAACATCGCTTGCCAGAATCGTCACCGATTATCCGTTTGACGGCATCGAAATTATGGAAACGTTTTTTCCGGAATGGAACGGTTTGCAAACCGGGGTTTACGGCGATGTCGGCCCCGATGCGCAAGCGGCGTTTGCCGCCAAATACAATTCGGCCATTCCTGACTTCGTCAACTCCGGTTCTCCGAACTATTATTTGAACAATCCTGCATTATATCAAAAATGGATCGAATTTAGGGTGAATGGTGTGAACGACTTCCTGAACGAAATCTATAACGGACTAGGCGGCGTTAGGCAAGCGCGTCCGGATATTCTGGTGGCTACGTGGAGTCTCGCCATCGACGGCGGGCCGAATTCGGTCTCGAAGCTGCGGGAGCTGCAGGGGAACGATGCTGGGGCGATGGCGGCGAAGGTGAATCCGGATATACATTTTTTCCAGACGCATTGGCCTGATTGGATCAAGCCGGAGTCGCAGTTGCCTCCCGACTATATGCAGGCTTATCAGCCATTTGTAAATCAACTGCGGAGCTCGCAGCCGTGTATTCCGATAGGTCTGCAAGCGGACAACGGTTCGCTGCGGACGATGATTAAGTCGGCCACATGGCAGCAACAGTACCATATCAAGGCGGCACAATGGGGATATGCGACCTGGACCACGTTCGAGTATCATATCGGCGGATACATGTATTCCGAAAAACCGCAGCCGAAACAAGCGATCCGGTTGGCCAACGGCTCGCTGATGATCAGTTTCAACAAGCGGATTGACGAAACAACCGCAAAGACGGCGGCCAATTATACGTTCTGGCAGGGCGCAGTACAGCAGAGCGTAGCCATCACGAACTTGACCGTCGACGGTAACCGGGTGATTCTCGAATCGGGCCAATTTCCGGCAGGAAGCTTCGAAGTGGCTGTCAGCAACATCAAGGATACGCCGAGTCTATGGCTCTTTACGGATTTTCCGGCAAACACAGTTGCGTCCGGTAGCAGGGTAAGCGTGCAATAATAGCGGCAACGACGATAGAGAACAGGATAAAAAAAAGAGACTGTGCTGCATAAGCATCGATCATGCCGCAGCATGGTCTCTGCTATATCGCTAGTTATAACAACGTATATTCCGCTGGCCTGGATGCCCGTATCGTTTATCCATTAGGGGGAATGGGAGCAGGAATGATCGGGTTGGATGGTACCGGGGCACTATCCATGCGGATGATTTCAGTCTTCTGGTCGCTGCGTCCCACCCTATTATGCAATAAGCGCTTGTTACCTGCGGAAAACAAGCGCTTATTCACAATCGCTGCACGGCGACCGTGTTTGTCACTACATTTTACGACATCAACTACTCCGATCAAGGATTATCTACCACTTTCATGCTGTGAAAGTTGACTTCCCCTGCAATCTCCCGACGGGGAAACAAGGAACCCGTACTTCCCTTTTGGACAGACGAAGGCGTGATTCCTGTGAATTTTTTGAAAATGCGGTGAAAATACGACAGCTCGCAGTAGCCCAGATGATCGGAAATATCGGATACGGACATGCTGTTGGTTTGAAGTAATTCGAAAGCTTTGGCAATTTTAACTTGATGAATATAGTCAATCGGGGATTGATCCAGCACATCCTTGAATATCTTCGTGACGTAATTGGGAGAACGTTCGATAAAATCGGCCAAATCGGTCAAGCGAATCGACCTGCAGCAATTATTGATTATATAGTTCTGGAGTTGGCTGATGAAATACTGCTTCTTGGCGGAATTGTGCTGCAGCTCCTCCGCACTCTTGAGGATTAGTCCAATCAATTCCAGCAATATCCCCTGACAGATCATATGATGTCCGGGAGAAGGCTCGGACCATTGCTGTAAAAGCATGGAACAACGTTGTTTGAAATAGTCGAAGTTACGCATATGACATTTGAAATAGTCGCTGGACGACAACAAGGTGGGCAGTGACTGATCCGCCTCTGCGGTCGAGTTGAAATGGACGGAAAACTTCTGATGCTGCTCATGATGGCTGTTCTCGTTAAAACCTACTGATCCTCCCGACGGAATATACAGCACATCGCCTTTATTCAGGCCAATTTCCGTTCCGTTTAGCCAATAGGTTGCCTTGCCGCTCGTGACAAAGATAAGTGTATGTTGTAGGGCAGCCCTCTTGGCAACCTGCAAATGTTTAATCCGATCGTCGTAGACGACGGATTTCGGAGTTAGCGTAATATCGTAAATTGCTTTCAATAGAAGTCCCCCTATCGATTGATGTAGGTTTCACCGAGCCAGGCACCTTGTTCGACCAATCTTTTCTGCAATTTGCCCACATCGATTTGCCTGGAATGAATTCGGCTATCGTTGGCCATGCTGGCGGCTGTCCCGGCCGCTTGCCCCATTGCGAAACAGTTGGGCATGACGCGAAGAGAGCTTTGCACAATTCTATCCGACGATGCGGCACGTCCGGGCACCCACAGATTCGTAATGTCTAGCGGGAGAAGACATCGATACGGAACGCCGTGCGATTCACCGGCCGGCAGTTGCCGAATGGTCGTCTGATCGTTGCTGGTCGTTAAATGAATGTCGATAAAATAAGCATTGCGGGCTATGTCGTCCTCGAAGCTTGTCATGTTCACAAAATCGTTTGCAAGCAGCACGTAATCTCCTACAATTCGCCGGGTCTCCCGTATCCCGATCTGTTCGCCGGAGCTTATCAAGTGCACCTCTTCGAAGCCGGGGACGTATTTCCGCAAAAAAACGAGCTGCGTCTGCACATTCCTTCGTCCTTCGATCGCTCCCCGGGTCAGATCCTCCGCTTTTGTTCCGTCGATGCCGAATACGTGACCGAAGTTGAGTCCGGCAACGGTATTGGACAACCAGGCGATACCCGAGGCTTCTTTCCTTCCAGGCGGCAGGTCCCCTCGCAACTGGGCTAGGCTGACCGCTTTGTGAAGCTGGCCGCTGTCTCCGTACTCCCGCAAATAGGTATCGAATTTGGTCCGGTCCAGATTGGTTACCAAATAACACATCGTGCCTGGCTGCAATTCTCCGTCATCGCCGCCTTTTTGGAAAGGGACGCCGGCGAGATAGGCGATGTCGGCATCTCCTGTTGCGTCGATTACATAGTTGCACGAAACGATCGATCGTCCGGATTTGTTCAGAATAACAATACCTTCGATGGAGGATTTGTCGTCGTTCATGATCACTTGACCAACAAAGGTATGATAAAGGATGCTGCAACCGCTTTCCTGGACGATATCGTCATACACGCATTTCAATACTTCCGGATCGATCGGCACCCAATCCAATCGATCATGGTACCATTCCCGATATTGATCGCTGCATCGCTGCTTCATCTTCTCTAATACTTCCATACCGATCCCGCGAATAACCGGCTTCTCATGATCCGTATACGGGCAAAAAGCAGGAACGAGTGAGACGGTGGCCATCCCGCCCATAAAACCTCGTTGTTCGACCAGCAATGTTTTCGCTCCGTTTCTGGCCRCGGAAACAGCTGCCGCGACGCCGGCAGCACCGCCTCCAACAACAACGACATCGACCGCGTGAGACACGGGCAATGTTTCTGACGGAAGCATTTTTCTATCCATGATATGTCATCTTCCCCTTTGCATAATATTCGTGATATGCATTATTATAAACAACTTGACAACTTACGTTTAGTTGTCATTTAATTGTCATCATAAGGAGGGTGAACATGCGCAAAAAGAGTGGAATTACGATTGGCGAGTTGGCAAAGGAGCTTGGAATTAGCCGCAACACAGTATCCAAAGCTTTACACGGGCAATCCGGCATGTCGCTGGAAACGAGGGAAGCCGTTTTGAAGATGGCCGAAGAGAAAGGGTATCGTACAAGAGAGCAACAGGAAAATGCGCTGTTGGACGGAACGGGATGGATTCATAAGGGGGCGCGCCGTTTCCTGTTTATTGTCGCTTCCGACAAACAGTTCCTTTCGGAAACGCATCAGTATATCCTTCAGGGCATTCATGATCGGTTCGATCCGCTTCAATATCGTGTGGATGTCGTTTTCCTGCCGGAACATTTTAAATCGGAGAAGGCTTTGGCCGAATGGTTGGAGGAGCATGCGATTCTGCATGTGGACGGTATATTCATATCGCATATGATGCCGGAGGTGCTGGAGGCGAAGTTGCTGCAACTCGACATTCCTAAAATCTTGATGAACTTCCCGCCGACCGGAGCTCATGTCGATAGCGTGATATGGGATGTGCAGGATGCTGTCCGGCAGTCGGTTCGTCACTTGTTGGAACAAGGCCATCGGAATATCTTGTATGTAGGCGATGCGCCTCATCATCTCGGCTATCGCGGTTATCGCCTACGTTGGTATGCCTTCCAGGAAGAGATGGCACAGGCCGGCATCGTCGTCGATAGTTCGCAGCATGTCACAAACAGTATGCTGGATCACGAAGGATGGATGCAAGTTTGGAAAAATTGCATTACCCTGCAGAAACCGACAGCCATTCTGAATACGATCGATCATGATTTAGGGTGGATCTATTACGCTTGCAGCGAGTTTGGCATCCGAATTCCACAGGATTGCTCGCTCGTTAGCCTTTTATGCGAGGAGAACAGCCTCCCTATGAATGTGGCGCGCCCCTTACTTCCTGTTCGGGCTACCGGCCATCGGGGCGCGGAGCGGATGATATGGCGCATTGCCAATCCCAATCACATCTTTGAGCATACTCGTCTTCAAGTTCAATTCATCGAAGGAAACACAGTTCTTCCGATCTCCGACTCCAAGGTGCGGAGTGCTTTGGGAATCTAAACCTATACGTACGAAAGGCGGACAATAAGATGAATGAGCAAATATGGAACAAAAGGGGAGCGCTCCAGAACACGCGGAAAGCAGTGGCTTCCGGTACACTGAGGGTGGGATTCATCGGTGGTTCAATTACAGATGCGCGGCCACGTCATAACTGGCCTGAACCAGTAATCGCATGGATTAAAGAGAACTATCCGCAAGTGCGGCTGTATGTAGAGAATGCTGYCATAGGGGCGACAGGCAGCGAGCTGGCCGTTTTTCGCGCCGAACACGATTTGATCGAACGCGAGTGTGATCTGGTGTTCGTGGATTATTCCGTTAATGATGATGACGAGCCCGGCGAGAAACGAATGCGCACACGGGAGGGACTGTTGCGAAAATTGCTGCAGGACGGTCGAAGGGATGTCGTAATCGTTCATACGTTCCGTCAAGCTTTCTACAGCGAGATGATCGAGGGCAAAGTGCCTGCCTCCATCGCGGATTTTGAGAAACTGGCGGAGCACTATGGAATCGGTTCAATATGGATGGGTCTGTATGCGCTGGAAGAAGTGAAGCGGGGCCGGATGCGCTGGGAAGAGTGGTTGCCCGATGGCCTTCATCCGACGCAGCGTGGCAGCTTGAGTTATRCTCAAAGCGTGATTGCGTTTCTTGAAAACGAACTGTCGGGTCGGCGTAATACCGTTGCATCTGATGCAGTCACCTGGCTCCCGAATCCGCTAAATCCCAATCATTGGGGAAAGGCGTATGGGTTGTCATTCTTCGAGATTGAAACCGAAGGTCCCTGGGTGATTCGACGCTGGCCGCATATAGAATGGATCGATCAGGTGCTGGAGACGGCGGCAGTCGGCGCGAAGCTGGCATTCAATTTTACCGGCTGCGGCTTAACCCTCGGGTTCGACTTCGGCAAAACCTCCTCGGAATTCCGATACCGGCTGGATCACGGTCCTTGGCAGACCTCAGTTCGGGATCGTCCCAACTGGTGCGGGAATGACGGCTGGTTCCGGATGTACACGATTGCCGACGATTTGGTGGAAGGCCCGCATCGATTCGAGCTGGAAGTCATACATGGCGACATTCCCGATTGTTCGGGAACGAATTGCCGATTGGCGCTCGTTGGCATCATTCGTATATAAAGAAGTGATTTCGCTAAGTTTTGGCTAATGGCGATGCTCGCGATGCATAGAATAATTTCGTATAAGCAGTTTTTTAATTTGACGTGAGGGATATTATGATTCATTTCATATTCGTTGTATATCACCACAGACGTCTCCCTCGATAAGTTTTCGATCTTTGAGGTTGGTTCTCATCGGATTGAAACCGTTTGCGTGGTAACGTAAACGTGACAGTAAATTATTTAGAAAAAGAAAAGTGAGGCGATGAATTTGTTCCTTTCGTACATAACAAAAGAACTAGAATGGACTGTAGGATGGAGTGAATCAGAGGAAACAAGGCCAGAAAGAATGATCCCAGCGACTGTTCCTGGTGCTGTACAGTTGGATTGGGCCAGCGCGAAAGGTTGGGGGCCTTATTGGTATTCTGATCATTACAAAGAATATGCTTGGATGGAAGATTGCTACTGGACCTATTCTTCTACTTTGACGATTCCAACAATTGAAGGTCATGAACGTCTCTATTTAGTATGCAACGGGGTCGATTATCGTTTTATTGTTAAGCTGAATGACGTCACCCTGTATGAGCAGGAAGGAATGTTTACGCCTTTCGAGATTGACCTGACCGATAGAGCGACAGATGGAGACGAGCTTCAGATTGTTATCTTTCCAGTGCCAAAGAGAGAGGGGGCATCTCTAGGTCGCGAACAAGCCGATCAGTCATGCAAGCCTGCTGTTAGTTACGGATGGGACTGGCATCCAAGGCTTGTTCCGCTTGGTATTTGGGATGATGCCTTCCTTGAAGTAAGAGCTTCTTCTCACATCGAATCATTCGATACTTTTTATCGTTTATCGAAAGATTTATGCTCAGCGGAAATAGAAGTGATTGTGCAATTATCCGAATTACCGGAAACAGCCGGTGTTCTTCTGTGGACATTAACGGATCAGAATGGCACGGTAGTGGCGAGTAATGAGATTACAGCAAATGAGCTCAGACTGCGGGTTACTGCAGAGTTGAAGGATCCACTATTGTGGTGGCCAAACGGTCACGGGGAACCTACCTTATATCAGTCATCCGTAGAGTGGTATGAAGGTAAGCGATGCACTGACCGGAAGCAAAGCTCAATTGGTTTTCGTAAGGTACAGCTCATAATGCACTCTGGTGCTTGGGAGGAGCCCTCTCAGTTTCCCAAGAGCCGCAGCAATCCACCTATTTTACTAGAAGTAAATGGAAGGGCTATATTCTGTAAAGGCTCCAATTGGGTGAATCCTGAGGTATTTCCAGGTACTATCAACGAACAAACTTACAGGCCATTGCTAGAGCTGGCCAAGGACGCACATATGAATTTATTGCGTTCTTGGGGAGGAGGGATCATCAATAAGGAAGCTTTTTTCCGGCTATGTGATGAGATGGGTATTATGGTCTGGCAGGAATTTCCGTTAGCTTGCAATAACTATGTCGATACAGAAACCTATCTTCGAGTACTGGATCAAGAATCTAGATCCATTATACGTAAATTGCGTTCCCATTGTTCTGTAGTGATGTGGTGCGGAGGTAATGAGCTGTTTAATGGTTGGTCAGGAATGACCGATCAATCTTTGGCGTTACGTTTGCTGAATAAGAATTGTTATGAGTTAGATCCGCAGCGTCCCTATTTAATGACCTCTCCATTAATGGGGATGGGACATGGTCATTATAAATTTCGAGATGAGCAAGGCAATGAAGTCTATCAATGGATGGTTAAGGCAGCCAATACCGCATATACAGAGTTTGGATGTCCGGGACCTTCCGCAGTTGATTATATCCGGCGTTTCATTCCCGAGTCAGAACACTTTCCGCCGAAGCGCGGCACAGCTTGGGAGACGCATCATGCTTTTGGGGCCTGGTTGTCCGATGATTGGCTTAATCTCGATACAATGGAGCATTATTTCGGACCAAGCAGCTCATTGGAACAATTAGTTGCGCAAGGCCAATGGCTGCAGGCTGAAGGTTACAAATGTATCTACGAAGAAAGCAGAAGACAGAAGCCCAAATGCTCAATGGCACTGAATTGGTGTTTTAATGAACCGTGGCCTACGGCTGCGAATAATAGCTTAATCAACTGGCCTGCGGAACCGAAGCCTGCCTATAAAGCTGTAAAAGATTCCTGCCGCCCGATACTGGCAAGCGCTAGGATCAGTAAATTCATGTGGAAACAAGGCGAGTTATTCTCTCCCGAGATGTGGATTCTTAACGATTCATACGATACTCAATCCGGAGGTACAGTAGAGGCGGTGTTGAGTTTTGGGTTAGAGGAGGAGGAAGTGCCGCTATTAGAGTGGAATTTCTCATCGTTAGAGCTGAATGAGAATATTTGTGGTCCTATCATCCGATATGTGCTTCCGGATCGAACAGCTGAGTTCATGACACTGAAGCTGCGGGTACTAGGCAGAGAGGATTGGGATTCCTCGTATACATTACGATATATACCTTCCTTATCTACCATGGGTACAAAAGTAAGAACATTGAATATTTAATGTTTAACATGCGAATGTTTATATCTGTTAGCTGAGCTGGCCATCAACCCAAAATTCTCTCTATCCGAAATAAAGCATACTTTTCCCGAATTAAAGCAAAGCTTTCTAACCTCCATAACTACATAATGAAATGGTTAGCTTTTAGCACAATTATCAGGAGGTATGGGGAAATGTCCGTAAATGGTACATTGACAGGAGAACAGCTTGCAGGATATCGTGAGAATGGATACGCGTTACATCGGAAACCATTGTTTGGACCGGAGAAAATGCAAAGATTAACCGATATTTTTGAAGAACAGTGGGTGGCGGTTGGCAGAAAGCTGAACAGCGAACTGGATACTCCACATTTTCGCGATGAGCGTTTGCTTGAGTTTCTGCTATCCGATGAGGTTCTCGACTTAGTAGAGCCGATTATCGGTCCCAATATCGGATTGTGGTCGAGCCACTTCATCTGCAAAGAACCATTGGTGGGCAAACAGACGCCATGGCATGAAGATTCCGCCTATTGGAAGGGCAGACTATCCCGTTTTGATAAAATCGTAACCGTATGGCTTGCAATTGATTCTAGCAACAAGGAAAATGGTTGCATGAGGGTCATACCGGGAACTCATCGTAACGGCTTCTCAGAATATGAGAGTGTGGACGAGGGTCAGAACATCTTTTCTACAGAAATTAAACAGATCGACGAATCGAAGGCCGTTTATTTTGAGCTGGATCCTGGGG
>NZ_JBFUHJ010000152.1:0-11710 GCF_056402455.1 Paenibacillus sp. P4_A7
GTCGCCCGAATGCAGATAATGCGAAGCTACCAGTCATCTTCAACGACTATATGAATTGCTTGATGGCCGATCCGACGACAGAGAAAACCTTACCCTTAGTCGATGCGGCCTCGAAAGCAGGTTGCGAATACTATTGCATCGATGCTGGCTGGTATGCGGACGGGGAATGGTGGAGTGATGTCGGTCTTTGGCAACCCTCAACTTGGCGGTTTCCTGGGGGCTTCCAGGAAGTGCTCGACTATATTCGGGCTAAAGGCTTGATTCCGGGGTTATGGCTTGAGCTAGAGGTTATGGGCATTCATTGCCCTCTGGCGAATCAAGTTCCGGATGAATGGTTTTTCGTGCGTCACGGCAAACGAGTTATTGATCATGGCAGATACCAGTTGGATTATCGTAACCCTGATGTGGTGCAATATGCCGATGAAGTGATCGATCGATTGGTTATGGACTATAAGGTCGGTTACATCAAGATGGACTACAACATTAATGCGGGAATCGGTACGGAAGTTGATGCGGATAGCTTCGGAGAAGGATTGCTCCAACATAACCGGGCATACTTAGCTTGGCTCGACCGGGTATTCGTTCGTTATCCTGATTTAGTAATTGAGAATTGCGGTAGTGGTGGCATGCGTATGGACTATGCTTTGCTAGCCCGACATAGCGTGCAATCGATAAGCGATCAGACGGATTATCGCAAGTTTGCCGCGATAAGCGCTGCAGCTCCAACAGCGGTAACACCTGAGCAGTCAGCTGCTTGGTCTTATCCACTTAAGGAAGGCGACGAAGAAGAAGTCATCTTCAATATGGTCAATAGCATGCTCATGCGTATACATCAAAGCGGTCATTTAGCTGAAATCCAGTCCAATCGGTTTGAATTGATACGCGATGGGATTTCTTACTATAAGAGCATTCGGGAACAAATCCCACAGGCCCTACCTTTCTGGCCGATCGGATTACCCAAGTATGGAGATTCCTGGCTAAGCATGGGACTGCGTAGCGCTGAGAAAACCTATTTAGCTGTATGGCGTTTGCAGAGTGGAGTGGAGGATGTCAAACTTCCTATTCGTGGATTCCAAGGCAAGGAATTATCCGTACATTGCGGCTATCCTAATCGCGAGGACTGCAACTGGAATTGGAATCAAACGGAAGGAATACTAACCGTTTCGCTTCCTTCGGACTTCACTGCAAGGATTTTTGAATTGCAGTGATTGGATAGCCTCTCAGCGTATGCCGGGAGGCTGTTCATAGATTTTTTTGTTAGCGCTCATTCACGGCAAATATAAAGAGTAGGAGGCAAATAGCCATGAAGCTTACAACAATGCCAGGAACCAATCTTAATTTCACTTCCTTGGCGCTAGGAACAGCTGATTTCGGAAGCACAATCCCCGAGGAGCTTTCCTTGCGGATAATTGACCGATTTGTTGAAGGCGGAGGCAACTGGATTGACACGGCAAGGGTTTATGCCGATTGGTTGCCTGGCGGTCATGGAAAAAGCGAGAGAACGGTAGGGAATTGGCTAAGGAAGAGTGGTCTCAGGAAGAAGGTTCTGATTTCCACGAAAGGTGCCCATCCGGATCTGGCAACGATGAATGTGCCACGTCTTACGTGTCAGGATATTAGGTATGACGTCGAGGAGAGCCTGAACTGTCTTGGRGTGGATACGATTGATTTGTATTGGCTTCATCGCGATGATGTGAACAGGCCGGTTAGCGATATTATTAACATACTCAATAAATTGGTTAGAGAGGGGAAAATACGTTATTTCGGTTGCTCTAACTGGTTGCCTAACCGGATTCGGGAAGCAGCTGAGTATGCCAAGAATAATGGATTGCACACTTTCGTTGCGAGTCAGATTCAGTGGAGTTTGGCGGATATCAACAAAGTGGCAGCATCGGATCCTACAACAGTCGCAATGGACAAGGCAGGGCACGAGTTTTACAAAGAGACGGGTTTGACCGTGTTCGCCTTCACTTCGCAAGCGAAAGGTTTCTTTCAGAAATTACACGTAGGCGGTATCAAGTCCCTTAAGGACGCGGTGAAAGATACTTATTTTAGTGAGGCAAACAGAGGGCGAATGGAACGTGCAGTGGAAGTTTCCGAGGAATTGAATATTTCCATCTCTTCAGTCGTGCTTGGCTATTTAATAAGTCAACCTTTTCCTGTCGTACCGATTATCGGTAGCAATTCGCTTGAACAGGTTGAAGATGCTCTGAAAGTGCTTGGTGTGAGCTTAAGCCCTGATCAAGTTTATTACTTGGAACATGGGTGATTATATAGCTTTTCGGAATTACCGCAATAGATGTCAAGGAAAGCAAGATTGGCAAATAGTTTCGTATATTCCGCTCATTTATAATTTGTTGAAGCATTTAGTGGCTATACCGAATAAAAGCTTGATCGTCATTCATGATAGTAAAGCAGTAACAAAAGCTTTTGCTGTGGGAGGAGGCCACTGAAAAAGTCCGAAATCTAAAATAGGATACTCTTCCTCGATTTTTTTGAGGAAGGGTATCCTATTTTCTTGTATAATTAAACTATTAATTTCAGGTGGAGTCTCGGATGATCTCAAACCAACAAACCCTTAATCTCAGTCCATTTATGGCCATTTACGATATAGTTGTGCCGTTAGATAATATGTTACGTCAAATTAATGACCAAGTAGATTTTTCATTCGTCCATGAAGAATTACAGAATAAATATTGTCTCGATAATGGTCGCAATGCCGTGCCGCCCATACGTATGTTCAAATATTTATTGCTGAAATCAATCTTCGATTTATCAGATATGGATGTCGTAGAACGCTCCAAATATGACATGTCTCTCAAATACTTCTTAGATATGACGCCAGAAGATGGGGCACGCCGGTGGTGGAACAAACCGTCATCCACGGGAGCGAAGCGACAAAGCCCGAAGATCCGACGAAGACGGGCTATACGTTCAGCGGCTGGTATACGGACGATACGTACACAACTGCATATAACTTCGATTTGGCTATTACGGGCAACTGACGGCGCATGGGAAGTGGACGGCTAACTCGGTAGAGCCGTCGGGCCATCCACTGGCGAAGAAAATGCGGGAGGCGCTCAAGAATCAGGCGCCTCTTCAAGCGAGTATGTTGTGAAGTCGCAGGATATTGCGTCGGATCAACCTAAAATCACGCTTGCAGCAGGACAGGAGAAGGCAATCATCCCGRTTGATCTGCTCAAGCAGCTTCAACAGCAACATACGCCGCTTACGATTCAACAAGGCGACGCTCTGCTCACGCTTAGCCCCGAATGGGTGTATGAATTGCTGAAGTCCGCCGAAGCGGCCGGGCCTGATAAGCTGACGATCGAACTGAAAACAGTGGTGAAGGTGAAAGGCCAAAGATTTGCTTCGCTTGCCGCCAGCAAGCATAACGCCGATATTTCTTTGCTGGATCAAGTGTGGGAAGTATCGGTAAAATGGAAGCTAGGCGCGAATGAGCAAGCAGCGAAGCCATTCAGCATGCCGCTGACGCTTTCCTGGCCATTCTCGGAAAAACCAGCAAACTACCATCTTTATCGAATCGGAGAGGACGGAGATCTTGTCTACTTGAAGGATGGAGTATCCGACGGTCGGATCACCGTCCAATTCCTGGAGGGAGGCCGGGTAGCGGGCTTGGTATTTGTGAAGAAATTCGATGATCTATCCAAGGTTTAATGGGCGCAGGAAGCCATTCGCGAGCTTGCTGCCAGACAGATTCTGAAAGGCACGTCAACGATAACTTTTGCGCCTAACCGCGAGATAACGAGCGCTGAGTTCGCCGCAATACTGGTAAGAACGCTGGGGCTTGCGGATCGTGGAAGCGGCACATTTGCAGACGTAAGCGCTGATGCATGGTTTGCAGGCGCAGTCAATACTGCTGCACAGGCGGGATTGAGCAATGGTCAAGGCAACAATCGCTTTGCCCCTCATCCGGCAATTACACGCGAGGAGATGGCGGTCATGCTGAAGTGAGCTGTGGAATGGCAGACCAAGGAAGCACTACAGTCTGCTTTATCACATAGCTATGCGGATGACACGCAAATTTCTCCATGGGCCAAAGAAGCAACTCAAGTTTTGGCAGAGATGGATATTATGATCGGACGAGGTAATAACAATTTTACGCTGAAGTTCTCTGTTAATCGTGCTGAAGCAGCACAAGCCATTTATAACTATTTGAATAAGCAAGTGAATAAATAATCGGCTTGTCAAGAGCCCGTGGCATTTCGCACGGGCTCTATTTATGTTTGCGCGGCTAGCCAAGCTAGGCACAGTATTCACTTATAAAGTTGTTTATTTATCTGCGCGAGACGAACGACTTCGGCGTAGTGGGCGGGAGAGCCAGACGTTTACATTAGTTTCTAGACTTATACAAACAGCGGATGACTTCTGATTTTAGGAGTTATCTTTTTTTGTTCCACGACTACTGCCATATCTTCAACTCTATCTCTATGTCTATCTCTATCTCTATGTCACCATCTGTCACTCTGCCTCTATGCCCAAGTTTGTTGATACCTATCTCCATGAAAATACCTGTTCGTCTGACGGCTCGGAAGTGTAGCTAACTTAGTTTCACTTTGTGAAACTATCGTGGGTTATCATGGAATTTGAGACGAGCTAATTTCAGAATTTGCAATTAAATCACCAAAAGGAGGCTCAGATCAAGCAAATTCAGCGATTAATTTCAAATTCTGAAACTGAATCACAGCTTATCCTTTTGCTCTCTGATTTAATTACAAATATTGAAACTAACAGACATCGCTAATAAGGCTGAGGACACAGAAGTGCTTACTCGTGAACATTTCCCCAATTTTGGTCTCTAGAAAGTTATTTCGAATGTAAATACAGCTACTGATAGTCAAAGAAAAAGGGGTAGTTCCCTGTTTGATAGGGAGACAAAGCAATGGATGAAAGAATAACTCTACTACTATTTTATATTACAAACATGATTTTGTAACATTGTAGACAATCATACACTGTTGAATTATAATGTTTGTAAGATATGGAAAATCATTAACGCGAGCCGAGGTGGGGAGTTTTTGAATGGGAAACTTGAGGGGAAATCTGTACTGATAACAGGTGCCGGGCAGGGTCTAGGMGAAGCAAYMGCGCACCAATTCGCAGTTGAAGGAGCACAGGTTGCCGTRTTGGATTATAACCAAGAAGCGGCCGAGCGCGTAGCGGCTTCGATTATAAAGGCCGGTGGAAGAAGTATAGCTATTCATGCGGATGTTAGTAACGCTGCGCAGATGGAACAGGCAGTTGCCTTAGTGAACGACCAATTCGGAAGCTTTGATGTTCTGGTTAACAATGCAGCTATTCAAATTATGGGGCCATTGCATGAATATGAGGAAGCTGATTTCAATCAGACGATTAATGTGAATTTGAAGGGTGTATTTTTGGGGGTGTAAATATGCACTTCCCATCATGATGAGACAACGAAGCGGTGTCGTATTGTCGGTCAGCTCGGTGCTAGGTGTAGTTGGTGACCCAGATCTATCTATATACGGTGCTACTAAAGGGGCAATCATTGCCCTGACTAAGTCCATGGCTGTTTCCTATGGACAATATGGCATTCGGGTGAACTGCATATGTCCCGGAGATGTGCAAACACCGATGGTTAAGCAATTTTTCGATTTTCAGCCTGATCCTGCTAAAGCGCGGGAGGAAGTATATCGACATTATCCACTACGTCGAATTGCTGAGCCTGACGAGGTTGCTAAGACACTAGTGTTCCTCGCTTCGGCCGATGCATCTTTTATTTCAGGAAATCACTTGTTTGTTGATGGTGGATTAACAGCAGAAGTTTATTGAAATTATGGGGGAGTAGGGTTCAAATGGAGAACACGAGCAATTTAGAAAGTCAGAAAGTTCGCAAAATTAGCTTTGAAGGTGATGCTCTTCGGATGTCTATGGATTGGACGGTAGAAGATTTGAATAAGGTTCAAGTGCTTGTCGAGAGTACTCACGGAGCGAGCCATCCCAGCTCTTACCACCTGGACGCATTGATCAGCGAGGTCGAGAAAGGCGTTTTCCAGATGGGCGGTAAGCCTGCGATTTATACAACTACAGATATATGTGACGGCATAGCTCAGGCGCATAATGGAATGAGTTACTCACTACCATCAAGAGATATGATCGCCTCGATGGTAGAAATTCATGCTCTGGCAACACCGTTCGATGCGATGGTACTGTCATCGGCAGGGGATAAGGCGGTTCCTGCTCATTTAATGGCCATTGCTCGACTTAATATTCCGGCAATTCATGTGCCTGGAGGTGCAATGGGCGCAGGCCCGTGCATGAGATCTAATGAAGAGTTATGGCATATGAGCGTGGAAGTAGACCAGGGGAAAATGACGAAGGAAGAGTTTTTGGCATTCCAGCGAGCATGTTGTCCGACCTGTGGGGCTTGTCAATATATGGGTACTGCAGCAACTATGCAGGTGATGGCAGAAGCTTTGGGATTGGCATTGCCTTGGTCAGCTCTTATTCCGGCGACGAATGCTGAGATCAGTCGAGCAGCACGGGCAGCTGGACAACAAGTCATGCGGCTTGTACAGGCAGAGATTACGCCTTCCAAAATTCTAACGCGCGAAGCATTCGAAWATGCGATTATGGTTCATTCCGCTATCGGCGGATCGCTGAATGCTGTCATGCATCTGATCGCGATTGCTCGTGAAATCGGCGTGCCGCTGGAAGCACAGGAGATCGATCAGATTCATCGACGCATTCCAGTGCTCGTGGATACGAAAACCGCAGGTCAATACCCGACGGAATTGTTCTGGTACGCAGGCGGGGTGCCGCAGGTAATGCTTGAACTTGAACAGTTTCTACATCTTGATGTATTAACAGTGACAGGAAAGACATTGCGGGAAAACCTTGAAGAATACCGCAAAAATGAAATGCCGCGATTTGCCGAAATGTTCTTAGCGAATTACAAGTTGAATCGTCGGAATGTCATTTACCCGATCAGCAAGCCGTTGAAGTCGGAAGGTTCACTTGCTGTACTGACTGGTAATCTAGCTCCACGAGGAGCGACGATTAAGAAGTCGGCCGTTTCTTCATCTATGATGGTGCATCAAGGACCGGTAAAGGTATATGACACGGAAAGAGAAGCAGTAGATGCAGTTGTAAATAAGGTTATTGTACCTGGTGATGTCATTATAATTCGATATCAGGGACCGCGAGCGACTGGAATGCCGGAGATGTTCTTCATGTCGGAGCTTATCGCATCTGATCCTGTACTCTCGCATACAACATCACTCGTAACAGACGGTCGATTCTCGGGCGCAACTCGCGGACCTTGTGTTGGTTATATGGGACCTGAAGCTGTAGATGGCGGACCGATTGCGGTTGTTGCTAATAATGATCTGGTTCTGATTGATATTCCTAATAGGAGAATAGATATTGTTGGAACAGAGGGTGTGGAACGCACGCAAGCGGAGATCAAGGAAATTATTGAAAAGCGTATGCTAAGCTGGTCAGCTCCGGTCATTTCTCATAAGGGTATACTCGGACAATACACGAAGCTGGCAAGACCTGCTCTCGAAGGCGGATCATGTTCAAGTTATTAATAGTAATTAGCAGGGATAACCATGTGACTTATAAGCTCATATTTTGAATTTTATTACTAACACTTGAACTTATTGGAGGGCTACTTATGGCTAAAAATTATCAAACCTCGACTGAATTGTATGAACAGTCCAAAAAGTATTTGGCAGGCGGAGTAGCTTCATCGCTGCGCGCAGCGATGAAGCCGACGCCTTTATTCGCGAAATCCGGCAACGGTGCGCGTATTAAAGATGTGGACGGCAATGAGTATATCGATTATCTGCTTGCTTATGGGCCGCTTATTCTGGGACACGCACATCCTGCTCTGACTCAAAGTGTGGCTGAGGCTATGAGCTCAGGTGCTACTTATGGGTTGCAGCATACCGGAGAGATTGAGCTTGCGAAGCTGCTTACGGAAATACTGCCATGTGCAGATCGCGTTGTGTTGAGCGGTTCCGGTACAGAAGCAGTGATGTTGGCATTGCGTCTAGCGCGTGCCCATACTGGCAAACAGAAGATTGTCCGATTCCACGGACATTATCATGGCTGGTCGGATACCATTTTTACATCGTTTCCAAGCTCAGACATGCGACAATCTGCCGGGATGAAGGCTTCATCCAATGATGCCGTGCAACCGGGAACCGGGGGACAAAGTGAGATCAGTCTGCAAGAAGTAATCCTGCTTCCTTGGAATGATAAGGATGCGCTGGAAACAGCTTTGCGCAACCATAAAGACGAAATAGCTGCCGTTATAACAGAGCCTATCATGTGCAATTCTGGATGTATTCAGCCGAAGGAAGGTTATTTACAGCATATGCGTAAACTGACTGAGGAGCTCGGTATAGTCATGATTATGGATGAGGTTATTACCGGATTCCGGCTAGGGCTTGGGGGAGCGCATGGCAAGTTCGGTATTAAACCTGATTTGGTTACCATAGGCAAGGCGATGGGCGGTGGTATAGCAATTAGCGGAGTTGCAGGTAAAGCAGAAATTATGTCACTGATTGAGAACGGAACGGTCAGCCACCTCGGAACATTGAACGGCAACTGTGTATCGACGGCGGCAGCGTTGACTATTTTGAATGAACTGGGTAAGGACGATGGAGCGATTTATGGACAGATGGAGCAAATAGCGAGCAAGCTGGTCGAAGGCATCCGATCGGTGCTTGTGGATCATCGTATTCCTGGGGTTATTAATCAATTAGGACCGGTTTTCCACTTTATGTTTACAGAGCAAGAAAGAGTAGAAGATTTCGTCTCATTCAACAAGCGTGACGGAGCGAAATATGCCCGTTTGGCAGAACTGATGCTTGATGAAGGTGTGCTCATTCGTCCTAATGGTCTTTGGTATGTGTCCGCGGTGCACGGAGATGCAGAAATTGCTGCAACACTGCAAGCTCTAGAGCGTGCGGTTGCTCGAATATAAACGGCTTTGCGGTGAACTTGGACGCCCGGAGGATATAATCAAAACCGAACTTTTTCTAGCTTCTGACGATTCGTCCTTTATGATGGGTTCGTCGCTTTATATTGATTGAGGAGCCACTTTCGGAAAAAATGCCTAAAAACGGAGGAAATAAATGAAAACACTTACTTTTATAAAAGAGGGCCAATCAGCGTTAGGAATGAAGGTTGGAGAACGTGTGCTTGATGTTTTAGGCGCACTGGCTGTATATGGTGGGAATGCTCCGCGATGCGACATGGAATTGATTCAAGGAGGCAACGAAGCGATAGCTAAACTGGAGCTTCTGGCGAACCAGGCTCAGATGAACGAGGATGTGTGGCTCCAAGAAAGTGATTTGGAATGGGGACCTTGCGTAACCCGTCCGAACAAGATGATTTGTGTAGGATTGAACTATAAAAAACATGCGGATGAAACAAATGCTCCTTACCCTGAGGTGCCCATCTTATTCAACAAATTCAATAACACGCTTACCGGAAACCTTTGTAACATCGGGATTCCTCGTGTTACTGAGAAGATGGATTACGAAGCTGAGTTAGTAATCGTAATCGGAAAAGAAGCGAAGTATGTGCCGCAGGATCAGGCTTTGGCTCACGTATATGGATACACAATTGTGAATGATTTGTCTGCCAGGGATTTGCAATTGCGAACGCAGCAATGGCTGCTTGGTAAAACCTGTGATGATTTTAGTCCGCTTGGTCCTTATTTGGTGTCGGCTGATGAGGTTGGAAATCCCAATCAACTGAGCGTACGCACAACTGTTAACGGCGAGGTCAGACAACATTCGAACACTTCGGATATGATATTTTACTGTTCTGAGATTGTTAGTTATATTTCCCAGCACATGACATTGGTGCCCGGAGATATTATCTTGACGGGAACACCGGAAGGCGTAGTTCTAGGCAAGCCGCTGGATGAACAGGTATATCTTCAACCGGGCGATGAGGTGACGATTGCTATAGAGAAACTAGGTCAACTAACCAATCGATTTATTGCGGAAACTCCTGATCGTCGTTCAGAATGGAAAAGGTAAAGCGAGTACTTCCACCTGGATCTATCGTTACAAAAGTGAGAAGGAGATGGACAAAATGAGTAACGAATTGTATGTAAGCCGAGCGATTACTGCACCCTCGGGCTTCACCGCAGGAATTGAAGGGCCCGCTTGCGATCAAGCAGGCAATCTGTATGCGGTAGAGTTTGAGCGGTCGAATACAATTGGTAGGGTTACACCTAAAGGCGAGTGCAGTGTATATGTTGAATTACCTGATGGAAGCACGGCTTCAGGAATCCGATTTAATCGAGCGGGCGAGATGTTTTGCGAGAGATTCAGTTAATAGGTAAAAACTGTACGAACATTACCTTTGGTGGACCCGATGGCCGCACCTGTTATGTGACGATCTCTGATCATGGCAACGTTGAGATGTTTCGTAGTGAGCTGCCCGGAAGGTGCTGGAGTATGACAGCCAATCAGAATTATACGTAATCATGAGCTTGGAAAATAATCTTTTATCGTATTGATGAGGGGGAACAAGCGGCTATGAAAATATCAGTTATAGGTGTGATCCATGAAACGAATACGTTCGCACCTGGAATAACAGAAATAAGAGATTTTACCCATGAGTGGGTGACTGGCAATGAAAGCTTCCTTTATCGCTATACGGGTACCCGTACATCGATGGGCGGCGTTGTAGATGAGGTCAAAGATGCGGGTGCGGAGCTTGCAGCCGGATTCTACACTTCAGCAGTGCCGAGCGGGATGGTAACGGCGGAGACAGCGGATACGCTGCTGGATGCTCTGATTAATTCGATAGATACTACAGCCGACGGGGTCGTCGCCATTTTACATGGAGCGATGGTTTCTGAAAATTATCTTGATTTCGAAGGTGAGCTGCTGCGTCGGATTCGCAATAAGGTCGGGGTACATGTACCTGTTGCCCTAACATTGGATTTACATGCTACAATTACACCACTTATGATTGACCATGTTGAAATCGTAGTTGGCTACGATACTTATCCTCATGTTGATGCGTATGAAAGAGCCAGAGAAGCTACCCAACTGCTTATCCATACAATTAAAGGAAACATTAAGCCAGTACGTGCGCTTAAGTTTCCGCAGATGATCATTGTTCCTCAGACGATGATGACTGAAGAGGATGGAGCATTCAAGGATATTATGGAGCGGGCATTTGCCATTGAGCGTGACCCGAGAGTGTTATCTATAACGGTTGCCGGAGGTTTTCCTTACAGCGATGTCCCTGATGCAGGGATGGCGTTTGTAGTTACGACTGATGGCGATCAAGTGYTAGCGGAGCAGTACGCGGATGAGCTGTGTCAGATGGCTTGGAACAGCCGCGAGCAGCTAACTCATCTAGATACGCCAGTCGTAGAGGCATTCTCCAATGCAATGGCATTGACGGAAGGACCAGTTATACTAGTTGAAGGCTCAGACAATGTCGGAGGCGGCGGACCAGGGGATGCTACGCATACGTTGCAGCACCTGGTTGATGCTTCGAAAACATGCCTCATTGTTATCCGTGATGAAAACGCCGTACTAGAAGCACATCGCCTAGGTGTTGGAGCGATTCTCGAATCCGAGATTGGCGGGAAGAGCGATAAGCTGCACGGCGATCCAGTTCTCATTCGAGGGATAATCCGTCTGTTATCTGACGGGAATTATAAGCATATTGGCGAATATATGAC
>NZ_JBFUHJ010000153.1:0-11661 GCF_056402455.1 Paenibacillus sp. P4_A7
GCGACTGCGTCTGCAATGACAACAAGAACTGCAGCAATTAGAGCAAGATCATCAGCCGATAAATTAATTGAATCCGATTTTTCTAATGTAGTAGTTGTTTTGGACATTCGGATCAAACTCCTTAATTTGACGGTATGATAACAGCCTATGCCAAAAAATATATTTCGTATAGGCGTATGCCGCCGTCCCAAAAAAAAGTTCTATTTCTCCACCACCTGCTACTGAGAATGGAAAAAGGGGCTGCCCCTTAGCCATTTACATGACCTTCGGAACAGTCCCTCTTCAGCTTGATTCTCAATTATTACAACTGCAGCTGCTTCAAATTATAAAACTCGCCTTTACTAGCCATGAGCTCGTCGAATGTACCTACTTCTACAATATGTCCATGCTTCATAACAGCGATACGATCAGCATCTCGAATAGTTGAAAGTCGGTGTGCGACTATAAAAGTCGTTCTGCCCTTTATCAACTCTTGCATCGCCTTCTGCACATGGAATTCGGACTCATTATCCAGTGCAGAGGTTGCTTCATCCAAAATAATAATTTTAGGCTCGCGGATAAGCGCTCGCGCAATCGCAATTCGCTGCCGCTGACCGCCCGATAACTTACCGCCATGCTCGCCAACCATCGTATCAAGTCCATCGGTGAGCTGATCAATCAGCTCGGTCAGGTGAGCCATCTCTACAACTCGAGCGATATCAGCTTCGCTTATATCTTTCAAGCCGTATGTAATATTTTCGCGAATCGTACCCGAGAACAAGATATTCGTCTGAGGAACAACCGCCAAATGCTTACGGTAGCTGCGCAAATCGATGTCGGCCAGATCGATCCCATCCATAAGAACCTTACCACCTGTAGGCTGAAGGAAACCTATGACCAAATTAAGCACGGTTGACTTGCCCGCTCCAGAAGCGCCGACAAAAGCAATACATTCTCCGGCTTTTACATCCAGTGACACATTTTCAAGCACATGATGCTCACTTCCCGGGTAGGAAAGGTCCACATTCTCGAATGAAAATTGTCCGTGCACATCCTGTAGTTTAATTTTGCCGCTATTATTTTCAATATCCTGCGACACCAATATTTCTTTAATCGAATAGATAGATTCCAATCCTTTTGCTAGCTGTGGATAAATATTAATTAGACTTGTTACCGAGCCTAAAATCATCGCAAAAAATCCTTGGTACATCACGACATCGCCGACCTGAATTTCCCCTTGATAGGCTAAATAGGCCGTAAAAATTAAGCAAAGCACCTGGAAAATTTGAAAGACAACCCAGTTTGTTGAACCGAAATAAGCCTCTACCAAATCAAGTCGATACCCTTTGCCCTGTATATGACGAAGTGTTGAATCAATCTTCGCGATCTCTACTTTCTCTAGCCCATGCGCACGTGTGATCGGAATCATCTCAACCATCTCTGAGACTCGCGATGACATCTGCTCGATCTCCTTGCGAAACTCCTTATTAGACTTACGAATCTTGCGCCTAAATATTTGTAAAATCGCGATCGACATTGGAATGGTCAGTATAAAAAATAACGAAACCGTCCAGCTGCTTTGCACTGTAATAATGAACGATACGATAATATTGACGATTGCGGGTGCTAAAGAGAGCATAAATTGCTTCGACATCATCTCTACTGCTTCCACATCGCGCAGCACCTTTGACTGTAGTTTACCAGCAGGTAGCTCGCGGTGCGAATTAATTGAAAGCTGCTGCAATTTGCGAACAAGTGCACTTCGCAGACCTGCCTCGACATGCCTTACCGCGCGGCTTAAAAATGAAATATAAGCAGAATGCGTCGGGATATTTTGCAAAATAACAATAAGAACGACGATGAAGTTAATCCAAATTCCGTTAAACGAATGCTTCTCCGGGTTCGTCGCAATATTTATAATATTGGCTGTTACGATCGGTAGGACATACACTGGCGCACTCTTAATTAACAAAAACAAAAGAGAGATAAATAAATTTGAAAAGTTTCCTCGGTAAAGTGAAAATAAAAACTTTAATGGACTAGTTCCAGGCTCCAATGCTGCATTCTCAAATGTGCTTGCCAGACCCTTAGAACCACCGAACTGCACGCCCGCAGCTCCTTTTGACATATGTATTCTCCATCCTTCTGCAGCGTTTCATGTTGCCTTACTACGAAATGTAGGCTCGCTAACGAACCAATATTACACTCATTAATCAAGCAAGTAAATACATAATATAGAATTAATATTAGACAAGCAAAATGAGCTGTCAGTGAATGCCAAAACGTTAGAATTCGAGAATACGCTAACAAAGTTAATATAATGGCCGAAGTAGTAGCTAACAAGAAAACGATTCACATGCTATAGATGAAACGACTGATAGAATGGTTACTATTTCAAGAAAACTGTTCAGTAGAATCATTCACGATTTTAAAGACCCGGGTATCTTTCTTATTTACGTATAAGGCTATTTGTTTAGCTTTATCATCTGGGGAATCGAAATAGATAACGTAGTCCATTTGCATTCCAGCTAAGACACCTTTGTCCACATCAAAATTTTCATCGGTGATCTTGATATCGGTGATCTTGGCTTTACGCCAGGTAAAAATGCGGTCATCCTCAAAAAAGTCTAGATCAAATACAGAGTCGTGTAGAACCTTTGCTGGCTTATAATCTATTGTTATGTTTTTTTCATTCTTTGAAGCATCATTTGACGTTTTTGAAAGGCATTATGTTACAACAAAAAAGAAKCCGTAAGCTCCAATATGGTGCTTACGGCTTTAGCCATGAGGATATAGTTACAGTTGTTCTACTTTTTAGGAACACTTGTCCATCTTCATAGAAAAGGAGCTTGTCCTTTTCTCAATCCTTCTTCACCTGTGCAGAAGACTCTCGGAATAAGAGTTCGCCGGCCAAGAGTATTTTTTCTATCGGCTCATGCTCACTTCCGATACGCTCAAGCAAGCGCTCAACCGCACGCTTGCCCAGAGACTCCTTAGGTACATGCACCGTAGTTATAGCCGGATTCATCTGGTAAGAATCCTCGATATTATCAAACCCGGTTACCGATACGTCCTCTGGTACGGAAAGTCCGAGCTCCTGTATGGCATGAATCGCACCTATCGCAATCTTATCATTAGCACAGATGAGAGTGCTGGGCAGTGTCTTCGACTTCTGACGCTTGATCACCCACTGCTTGATCGGCTCTTTGAGCTCATCCGGCTCGAGCCCTTCAACAGAATACAAATAATCTTCCTTCGTTCCTATATCTCGATTACCCTCTTGCTCCTCAATTGCGCTGCGGAAGCCGAGAAAACGATCATAGAAGCTCCTTGAATATTTAACATCGCCGATGAAGCTTAGCTTATTATGTCCGGTGCCCATTAAATACTTCGTCAGTCGGTACATACATTCATAATTGTTAGAGAACACGGTATCGGTAGGAATGAGTATATCCTCATGGTCAACCAACACCATCGGCAGACCTATTCTATGCACCTCGAGCAGTAGTGGAGTGGAAATTTCTCCTACACCGATAAACCCAAGAATGCCATCAGGATTTAAGAAATGCAGAAAATGGTCCACGCTTTGTTCTGAAACAATTGCCATACCGTAGCCCCCAGCCTCCAGACGCGAGGAAATGCCATCTAAAATACGTCCCCAGTAAAGGGATTCTTTCGTCTGAAAACGGATGTTGGGCATAAGTACGAGTACTGACTGCTTATTCAAGGCAGGCACCTTCGAGTGCTGTTCATGCTTCATTGTTCTAACATGGACATTCTTTTGTGAGAAATAGCCTAGCTGTGACGCCTCTTGAATAACCCGCTCCTTCGTTGCTTCGCTAACGCCCCCCTTTCCTGAAAGCGCTTTGGAAACAACAAACTTTGAAACACCTAAATTATCAGCAATTTGCTGCATCGTGACTTTCTTTGACATAGCTGTTCTCCACCCTAGCCTTTGGTAATAATTCGTGCTTCTTTATTTAAATAGCCGGCATAACATTACCGCCATTCACAGGAATATAGGCACCTGTAATAAAGCTCGATAAATCTGATGCCAAGAAGGCCACTACATTCGCTATTTCTTGATCCGTCCCTCTTCGTTTGAGAGGCACAGTGGATTGATAGCCTTCATTATTTTCATTGCCGCTAGCACGGTCCCGATCACTTATCGTCCATCCAGGAGCTATTTGATTAACGGTAATCTGATGCTCACCGGCTTCTTTGGCCAGCACACGGTACACGCCGTCCATGCCACGTTTACCTGCTGTATAAGCAGATTGACTAGGGAAATTTTGCATGGCGCACTCCGTATTAATGCCAATAAATCTTCCACCTTTCTTCTCTATCATCGCTGGTATAAAGGCTTTGGCCAAAAAGACACTCTGCAGCACGCAGGACTCGAATTGGCTAATATAATCAGCAGTCGGCTGTTCTAAAATACTTTTCCACTCATACTGAATAACGGCATTAGCAACAACAATGTCAATATGACCTAACTCACTTAAAACCGAATCCTTCATCTGATTCATTTGCTGCTCATTCGTCACGTCCGCTTGAACGATTATCGCTTGTCTGCCCATAGCGGTTATTTCCAATTGCAGCTCTTTCGCTTTCGCTTCGTTATTATTATAATGAATCACAATGTTAGCACCGCAGCTAGCTAACGTTCTAGCCATAACACGTCCTAAATCACCCGTTGCTCCGGTTATTAGCGCTGTTTGATTAGATAAATTTATTTGCATGGTCGTAGTCACCTTTCCTTCGTATCAAATTTGTTATATATTTTATTATTAGTTATGCTACCAAAAAGTCAACTGTTTTATATAAGTCGTTATTAAAAAGCGCATCCGAATCCTCAACCGAACACTACCCGTGTACAAAAATTGGTGGGCGATGGCGATTAGAATGGATATTGTACATTCAAACAGCTTATATTTCTTGTTTCAATGTGTTTGAATGGAAATCATCCAATCAAATAGGTCGTTAGAAGCTCTTTATCTTCGTAACAGGCGATTAGCCTGTATGAAATACAGTCTGGGATAAATACAGCGTCTTTGAAACGTTTTTGATTGTATAAAATACAGTCAACTACGACAACAGAAGTGAAAAGCAGAGTATAGTAGAGATGAATGCAGATTGGTACTCAAGAGTAGAATAGGCTAATCTCACTATCTGTCACCAAACCAACGATACCTTGGTTACAATATTAGCTTGTATAGACAAGCTTTATGAAGTTATAATCCTCCAGAATACTTGTATAAATAAGTAATTTGTATGAAGGGAGAATGGTATATTCACCAAATCAGTATTCCTTTTAGTCAATTTCTTAGAATTTCTAGTGAAGAAGGGAAAGTGGAAAAATGGGGATTCGTTTCATTAAAATTGCAAGCGTTTACTTTGTGGTTGGTATTATACTAGGAATGGTCATGGGTATATCAGAATCGTTTCAATACACATCCACTCATGCTCATATTAATCTCCTCGGATGGGTGTCGATGGGCTTGTTTGGCGTTATTTATCATGTGTTTCCTCAACTTACAGCCAAAAAATTGGCGAATTCCCATTTCTGGTTGCACAATGTGGGACTACCCCTCATGGTATTGGGGATGGTACTCTTCGCACTAGACAATGAGTCAGTTGCTATTCCTTTAATGAGTGCTGGTGGTACGTTGATTATCGTTGCTACGATATTATTTTCAGTGAATTGTTTCTTGTCACTAAAAAAATCGAGTTAATATTTATTCTAGCTTACGGATGTAATTGTGCATATTTTTTTAGGAAGAAACTTTGGAGATAAAGAAAGACCAGGACGATAAATATGCGTTCTGGTCTTCTTTTTGTTTTATAGCCCTTATTATTGGATTTATACATCATTTAGAAATGCTAACGGACATGAGTTCCGTTATTCCTATTTTAAGTGGGCATAATACTTCTATTTTAATCCTTGTCTTTTTCCTTTTCTTTTTCCTTCTCCTCTGGGGGGAGGAGCACGATCCTGCCATCGCCTAGCTCAACACGCAGTTTATTCGAGTTTTTTACACCAATGGATTCCAAGTAGTTGGCTGGCACTTGAAGTCGGCCTGCTTTGTCAAGCACAGCGTATTCGACATGAGAGCTTTCCTCCTCGAACTCTTCAAGCTCAGCAAGCTCCTCTGCGTAAGAACGTCTTCGCAGCATTTCAGATGATATCTTTCCGTCACGAATCGCTGCTACACGATCTACCTTCTTCGCTAGGTCCGGATCATGCGTTACGATGACAACTGTAATACCGATTGTCCGATTAAGCTCTCGGAACAAATCTAGAATTTGATTGGCCATCCGAGAATCTACAGAGCCTGTCGGCTCATCTGCAAGCAGCAGCTTCGGATGATTTGCGAGCGCAATAGCGATTGCTACCCGCTGCTGTTCACCCCCAGACAATTCATACAGCTTATTTGAAGCACGATGGCTTAAGCCTACTGCATCGAGTAGTTCCTTCGCACGCCAACGCTTACGACTACCCGTTAATAAAATTGGAAGCTCCACATTTTCTAAAGCAGTTAAATACGGAATTAAGTTTCTCGCATTGTTCTGCCAGACAAAGCCAACACTTTCTCGTTTATAGCGTACAAAATCCCGTTCGGTAAACTTCAGCATATCTTTGCCATCAACCGACAACTTTCCCGCAGTAGGACGATCCAATCCGCCCAGCATATTAAGCAGTGTCGATTTACCGCTTCCGCTGTTGCCGATAATGGCCATCAGCTCGCCGCTTTCGATTTGAAGATCGAGGCCTTGCAGGGCGAACACTTCAAGATCAGCTGTTTTGTATATTTTCACTAGACCTTCGCAATGAATCATCCGTCAATCCTCCCCTAGCTTAATCGCTTGATGTATACGCAGTCGTGACAGCATGTAGGCCAGTATGCCAAGACCAATTAGGAGCATAAAGCCGACCAGTATATAAATGCGCATCAAATCTGCGGATTCAATCATGACTTTAAAAGGGGGCACTAAGCTGCTCGGATTAAACGCAATTTGAAAGTTAGGCACATAAAGAAAACTCGCAATATTCCCAACAACAACACCGATAAACACGGCAACACCTGATGTGAGCAGCTGCTCCACCGCAAGCATTGCAATAAGCTGCTTGAGCGATAAACCTATTGCACGCAATATACCATTTTGTAAGGTTCGTCCRCGCAACGATAATACCCAATACAGCAAAAACCCGATAAAGCTGACAAGAATAGAAAGCACGAATCCTAATGTCAAAATACCGTTCAGAGCCATAAGAAACGGATCGTTTTTGGCATCAACTAGCGCTTCCCTCGTATTCACAATACTCGTTACAGCCAGCTTAGACTGTTCAATGTCCTCATAAAAATCATTCGTAGAGGCTCCTGGTTTAAGCTTTAACCATACATCATACGGCTCCAACGCCAATTGAACTTGTATACGCGGCAAATGTCCTACGATTAACATTGGCGCATTGCCCTCCGACTTATCACTTGCATCAACACTGCCAATCGGAGGATTCGGATTAAAGGTCGGGAAATATTCGACAATACCGAACACTTTAAATGGCTGCGGCGTCACATCACTCCAGCTAACCCAAATCGTATCGCCCGCTTTCACCTTCTTCTGATCGGCAAGTGTTCTGGAAATTAATACGGCCTGGGAATCAGATGCGAGTAAATTTAAATAGGAGTTCATCGGATAGCTCAGGAGACTGTCCCTAAACCATGTTGTTTCCCCAAACTCATCCGTTTCGATTCCCAATAATGTTGCAACTCCTGAATCATCATTCACACTAAATGAAGCGTCTTTCTTCTTGAAGACCTTCGCCGCGCTTTCAACCCCTTTCAAATTTTTGAAAGGCTCGAATGGCGGTTCCAAGTAATGAATAGGCTCAGGAGTAAGGCTTGT
Source organism: Paenibacillus sp. P4_A7 (assembly GCF_056402455.1). Lineage (NCBI taxonomy): Bacteria > Bacillati > Bacillota > Bacilli > Caryophanales > Paenibacillaceae > Paenibacillus > Paenibacillus sp. P4_A7. The sequence continues at coordinate 7,888 of NZ_JBFUHJ010000153.1, forward strand.
GCTTGTGCTTGAAGCTGACCCGGGAGGACCTGTCTCGGGAGCGCCTGGCCTAGTCGGCGGCGGTGCATCATTTACCCATTCCGATCTTACAACAAATTCCGCGCCGTTTTTGTATTGAATCCGATCCTCCGTGTTCATATTAATCGTTCTCGCTGCAGACGCACTAAATACACCGGTTGCTATCGTCATAATAAGAAAAATCATCAAAAACTGATACTGGCTGCTGGAACGTCCTACTTGAATGAGCGTCGCGTAAACGGAAGGCGGCCACCATTTCTTGCCGATCCAATATACCAGCTTCAAAACCCAAGGATATAAACGCAATAATAACAATCCTGCGCCCATTATAAATATAGCGGGTATTACAAATTGCAACGGATCAATATTGAGATCTTCGGCATTCAATCCCAAGGTTTGCAAATCAGCAAGCCGTTTTTTAAACGTGTATAGCCCATAAATAGCTAATCCTATTGCGATTACATCAAGAAATATTTTATGCCAAAGAGGGGTCTTGCTAAGTCTAGCCATCTGCTGCTTATGCCCTACAATGGACACTCTAGTTGCAAGAATAATAGGAATAAGCATAATGACAAAACAGATACCTGCTGCAATCGCACCGTAACGATACGATTCATCTGTAAGCCTTACAGGCAACCGTACTCTTTGAACAAATTCTAGAAATCCGTTTGATGCGCCAAGCATCTCGGTGAGCACAACACCAAGAAGTGGTCCCAAACCGAAAGCAACACAGCAAAGCAATATGCCTTCCACCGCATAAGAAGTGACGACCTGCCAACGTGCTGCCCCTCTGCTGCGCAGCACTGCGATTTCATTCTTTTGTCGATCAGCAATCAAATTGGAAACCATAAACATATAAAAACCTAACATAATTAATACCGGAACGTTAAGTGACCACATCAATGTTCTAAGCTGCTTGGCTCGTTCAAAGTATTCGGTGATTATATCAATAGCTGGAGCATCGGTTGCAACTTGATAAACGCTCACTTTTTTGATCATCGCACTGCGAATGTTATCATTAGTTTGAATAAAATCATCGATATAGCGCAGCTCAAGCTTGGAGTAATCCAGTACAAAATACCATCCAATGCCAGMCAATGGAAAACGAGCTTCTTCCAATATATGCTGTTTAGCGATCTTGTCACTAATAATAAAGCTATTGGTAAGCTCTTTTAAACTCGTATCTTTAAAATAAGGGTCATCATCCTGCTTCTTCTCAAAAACACCAACAGGCTTAAACTTTATTTCCCCGGCAATTTTATCATCATCAACTAAAAACTCTGTACCTAGAACCGTCTTATACTGAATGAGCGCACGTTCTGTCACCAAGACTTCATATACGCCATTAACGGGCTCACTTGCAGGCATTCGTCCATCCTTTAATTGAATATGATCCTCAAATTCTGAGAATGATCGCAAGGTGATGGTTTTAGCTTGCTTTAAACGTTTAGGATCTGGTTCATTCGCCGGTCTAATTCTCATAGACTTCGACTGTATATCCATCACAAGGTTCTGCACCGGAATTTGAAAGCCTTCGGTTGCAGTGTCACGAATATATTGATTAACACTCTTATAGATTGTGTTCATTTGCTCAGGTGTTTCTTTCAAAACATGCATTCTGGAGTAAATCGTTCCAGGATATATATTTTGTTTAGACTGCAAAGTCTCCAAATCTTTAACGAGCATCCTAGACAAAATAGCTTCAGAATAAATTGGCATACTGCTCACCAAAGCGACTGACATGACCAAACCGATAAATAAGCTGGCGACTAGCCATTTATTCTGTACCATTTTGCKAATTATCATGACAAACAAAGCCACTGGAAAACCTCCCAAGCGTAAACGGCTTATGCCGTATTTGGTGGCAAAAGCTCGTTTCGCGATGAAATATAAGCCTATTATAAGTGTGAAACTTATACATTCTTATATTTCAAGCGTAAACGGCTGATGCCGTCTTTGGCGATGAAACAACGTTTCGCAGTATTATTGCAAAACAACGATTGCACCTTCTTCTAAGCCTTTCGTAATTTCGATTTCCGTTGAGCCTTTAATGCCCGTTTCCACATCGATTTCACGAATTTTATTTCCATCCTCCAACGTCCTTACGAACGTTCTTCCAAGAAACCCTCGTAAGCTGCTGCGAGGAATTTTTAGAATATTGTCACGCTGTTGTAAAATAATCTTCACATCCGCTAACGCCCCTATTGCCGAATCTTTTGGTACTTTAGGAAGCTCGATATATAAGGTTTTGGAATATCGCTCTTTGAGCTGCTCGTTTAGCGTATCTGGCGATGAAGAAGGTGTCTGGACAACCTTTCCTTCTATCTCTACCTCGCCAATTGTTACCTTTGCTGGAAAACCGACTTCTACACTGCTAATCTCACTGCTTGAATCGACCCGGAGCGCTACCCGCAGTTGAGTCTGGTCAGAAATGATAACTAAGGTCTGATAGGCTTCGACAATATCTCCATTTTCCAAATCCTCGACAAAAGTTACCTGACCATCCATACCTGCAACGAGCTGCTTTTTTTCAAATACATTCAGTAACCGTTCATACTTTATATCTTCAATTTCCATTTGCAGTTGAGCGATCGAGATCGCATCTTGATCAGCACTCAGCTTTGCTTGCTTCAAGGACAACTTCGCCCTAGCGAGTGATAGCTGTTGCTCCTTCAGATGTACATCAAGGCCTTCTACGTTCAGCTGAACGAGCACATCGCCTTTCTTAACCGTATCTCCTGCTTTAACTACTACTTCTTCTACACGTCCGCCCTGTTCGATAAACCGTGCCATTTCCATTTTCATAGATTCCAAATTGCCAATTCCTTTAACTTCTTGCGTAATGGTACCTTTCTCTACAGCAACCGTTCGATAGCTTTCCTGTGCAGGCTTGACAAGCGGCGGCTTTAAAGCCTTCTCTTCAGCAGGGAGCAGGGAGCAACCCGTAAGTGATGCGCTAATTAATAATGCAACGGAGAAGCTTAGCATTGATTTAATCTTTTGCGACAATTTGTCCATCCTCCAATTCATACACTTGGTCAACGATTTCCATAATGGCAGGATCATGCGTAGTCATGATGATGGTCATCCCTGCTTCTTCTACTAGTTCACGAAATACCTTCAGGATTTGTAATCCGGTTCGACTATCCAATTCCGCCGTAGGCTCATCTGCAAGCAGCAGCTTGGGCTTATGCGCTATTGCTCTAGCAATTGCCGTTCGTTGCTGCTCACCGCCTGACAGCTCAAATGGTCGATGATGCATGCGCGACTTTAAGCCGACTTGCTCAAGTGCCTGAACCGCTGCTTCCTTCCGACCATTAGCCGGTACACCCGCAACTCTTAAAATAAACTCCACATTTTCATAGGCAGACATAAGAGGGATTAGGGCGAAGGATTGAAATATAAGTCCCATTTCATTTCGTCTTACCAGATCACGCTCATGGTTCGACATTGCGGTCAAATCGCGGCCAGCAAATGTAATTTGCCCTTCTGACGGTCGATCCAGCGCGCTAAGTAAATTGATTAACGTTGTTTTACCGGAGCCGGATCTTCCTTTAAAAGCAATTAAACGGCCAGAAGGAATCGACAAATCAACGCCTTTTAATACGTTGACCGCACCGATTCCTCGGCCAAAGGTCCGTTTTAAAGCGCTTGCACGTATGATCTCATCTGTTGCTAGTTGCATGAAATAATAAACCTCCATTCCCTAAAAACGTTTACATTTGTATATTTTACATTTTAAACCTGGTATTCTTT
>NZ_JBFUHJ010000154.1:0-11533 GCF_056402455.1 Paenibacillus sp. P4_A7
AGTTATGGCTGTCCCGAAACAGGCTAGGTGAATTGGAAGTACGAGCTTCTTGAGCAATACGAGAAGCGGCTGTGCGAGCTGGAAACACAACAAATATAACGCTGTTCCGATAATGGCTATTGACATCGGTTTTGATAATCATTATCATCATATGGAGAGCTACTACACCGCTGAGCGACGGGGTGATACCGATGAAGAAAATTAAATACTGCAAGAAGAATTTGAAAAACGGCCTACAGCCGGTATACAAAGCCATGAAGAGCAAGTATCCGGACATTAAGCAGAAGAAGAGCGACTGTCTTGGAAACTGTAAGACATGTAGGTCAGAGTGCTTCGTCGTCGTCAAGTCGAAGACAGTAAGCGCCCCGTCAGCAGAGAAGCTCTATAAGCGATTGAAGAAAATGATCGGATAATGAAATAACGATAGCCATATTTACAAGAGGCGGCATTTGCCGTCTCTTATTTTTATGTTAGAATGAGTATAAACTAGAAAAGTTGAGGTGCATGAGCTATGAATGATGGATTAGCAGAAGCGTTAAACGAACAGATGAACTTTGAGTTTTATTCGGCGCATGTGTATCTTGCAATGGCAGCGTATTGTTCAGGCGAGAACCTTGAAGGCTTTGCAAATTTCTTTATCATACAGGCTGAAGAAGAACGGTTTCATGCTATGAAAATATATAAATTTATAAATGATCGCGGACGCCGCGCTACACTAGATGCCCTTGGGGAGCCAAAGAACGACTATGCATCCATTTTAGATGCATTCGAGCACGGCTATGCACATGAGCAACAAAATACAAAACGTTTCTACCACTTGTCCGACCTTGCGATGAATGATCGCGAGCATGCCACAATCAACTTCTTAAAATGGTTCATTGATGAGCAGGTTGAGGAAGAAGCTTTATTCGACAGTATCATTCATAAATTGAAGCGAATCGACAAGGACAGCAATGCTTTCTATATGCTGGACGCTGAATTCGCAGCACGTTCATTCACGGCGCCAGCATTGTAATTCGGCAATTTAATTACTTAAATATAAGCAAATAAATGGCCGTTCCCCAAGTAGAGCTTACTACTAAAGGTACGGCCTTTTTATTTTATAAGAAGTCTGGCGAAAATTTATTGGTTTGCTGCGATTCAATGTCGATCATATAAAGGAAAGAATCAACGAGCTCAGGATCAAAGTGCAGTCCTCTTTGTTCACGGATATAGAGTACAGCGCGTTCTTCTGTCCATTTTTCTTTGTAAGGACGAGTGCTGGTCAATGCATCAAACACATCAACTACGCTGACAATACGCGCTTCAATCGGGATGTCTTCTCCGGCGAGCTGTTGCGGATAACCAGTGCCATCCCATTTTTCATGGTGATATAAAATGATCATTTTTCCTGTTTTAAGCTCTTCCGCGAACATCTCGTCATGGAATTCATCATACACTTTTTCAATGATGTCCATGCCGATTTGCGTATGCATTTCTACAATTTGCCGTTCATAATAAGCAAGTGGACCAGGCTTGTACAAGATGCCTTCAGGAATGCCTGATTTGCCAATGTCATGAAGAATACTTGAATATGCGATTCGATTAATCGTCTCTGAAGACCAGCCAAGCTGAAGTCGATCGTTATGGTGGTTAGCTAATCTTTCCGTTAAATCTCTGACACGTACCAAATGCTGCTCAATGCCAGGATCGCGAATTTCACAAGAGATGGCGAGCACTTTTAGCATGGAGCTTTGGAAGTGATTGATGCGCTCCTCCGGCAAATAAAATCCGCTCTTCAATTGCTCGAGTTCACGGAAGATGCCAATCAAATAAAGCTCATCTTCAATGCGGTATGGAGTTATCGTAATGGATGAATGCCATAAGCTCTTGTCTCTGCGCCGATTCGTAAATACGCCAGACCAGGCTTGTCCTTGGCGCAGCGCTCGCTTCATCTCTTCGTGCGTTTCCCTAGGTGTGTAGGAGGTTCTTAATATACTTGCTTTCTTCCCCATTATTTCTGCATTAGCATAGCCTGTTATTCGCTCATAGGAGTGGTTAACGGATAGAATCAGATGCTGATCATTCGTAATAATAACAGCATCAGCCAATTGTAGAAATGGGTATAGCTGCTCGTTAAGGCCAGCGAAGTCTTCAGTGTTATTGTGTTCATAAGAATCACTCAGGTTATTCATGATGCTTATCCCTACTCCTTATTTTGTCTTTTGGGAAGTAACTTCGTTCCTTGCACCATTGGCAACTGGCATTGAGGACAAGCACGAGTGGGTGCCTGTGAGTCTTCATAGGTGACAATGCGCTGCCATACCTTGCATGAGTTGTTGGAACAAAGCCAAGCTAGAGCGGATTCCGCTTCTCCATCTGAATCTGCTTCTTTAAGAAAGGCTGAACGAATAAAACGAGACAGTTCGGATGGCTTTCCTCGGTAACTGGCAGGTGAGCTTATATATAATTCTTCTTGCGCACGAGTAACTGCAACGTAGGCGAGACGTCGCTCTTCCTCTAATGCTTCAGCTCTCGTATCACTGCCTGTTTGAAGGGAGCTGCGGTCACTAAGCTTATCTGCTGCGAGGGCAGAGCTATGTGGAAGAATCCCTTCCGATGCGCCAAGAACAAATACGATTGGAAATTCTAGTCCTTTTGATTTGTGAATCGACATGAGTGATATGGCGCTGCGATCATGCTGATGTTTCTGTTCCTGTTTTAAGGCGCTATGTTTGTCTGTAATATCATCAATATAGGTGATAAAAGCTTCTATCGTATCGTGTGCACCTGCTGCATTCTCAAGCTCATCAAGCACTTCCTTGAGTCCCTCTTTATGCTCAGTCAAATTAACACGTTTGCTTGTTTCTAGGAATTGATCATAGAAAGATTGGCGAAGCTGGATGATGGCAGCGGCTGGCTTGACATCTGATATTGATTTAATGAGCTTGATCCGTTCTTTCACTTTGTCCTTCTGGAAATCCTTCAGCAGCGGCAATTCGAGCAGATGAATAAGCGGCCACTTCTTAGCGCGCAGCTTATCTTGATTCCAAATAAATGCCATCGCTTGCTCGCGATTTACATAGAGGGTCGGAAGCATGCTCTCCATCGCATCGAAATTACGACGATCTATGGCAAGTCTTAAATGAGCGAGCAGCGGTTTGATGCTCCATTGATCATAGAATAGCTGACCATCACCGAAATCGATGAACGGAAGCTGACGTGTCAATAGCAGCTCAACAAGTGCACGACTGCTGCTGGTTGTTCGAAAGAGGACAGCGAAGTCGCCAAAGGACCGTTTGCCTAGCTCGGTCTGTGCAACGATCGTATCCGTGATCAATTGTGCTTCTTCCTGAGTCGTTTTTAGACGAGCGTAGGAAGGATTTACACCACGGGGCTTAACGGCAAGCAGTGTTTTCTCCTTGCGCAGCTTATTGGATTGAATGATCGCATTGCCTAGTCCCACGATTGTAGATGTCGAACGATAGTTGATATCCAGTACCATCGTTACGGCACCCGGATACTGCTGCTCAAAATTCAAAATATAATCATTGCGTGCACCGTTGAAGGAATAAATCGTCTGATCGTCATCACCAACGACCATGAGATTATGATGTTTACCTGCTAGCAATTGGATAAGTTTGTATTGCACTTGATTCGTATCCTGAAATTCATCGATCATTATGTATTGGAAGCGTCTTTGAAGAGAGCTCAGCAGTGCTTCATCCGAGCATAACAAGCGATAGGTTTCCAGTAGCAGATCATCATAATCCAGTTTATCCTGGTCTTTCTTCCACTGCTCGTAGCGTGAGAACAGAAGCTTGAGCTCTCTCTCTTCTGTCGTCTTTTCTGTTAAATCGTTAATGTTTAACATTTGCAGCTTTATCGCGGAGAGCTGTGCTAGCAGCGTCTCAGGCTCATAGTCATTTTGCAGTAAAAGCTCACGCATCAGTCGTTTGAAAAAAATATGTTTTTGACCGGATTCTCCGAGTATAGACTGACGATACCCACGGCCCCTGAGCAGTTGCAGGCAGAACGAGTGAAAGGTACGCGCTTCTACCCCGCTTGCGGCCTGTGCATCAAGAACAGGCAGCGAGCGGATGCGACCTCGCATTTCATCAGCTGCTTTCTTGGAGAAGGTCATGAGCAAAATATGCTGAGGATGAATATGACGGACAGCAAGCAGGTAAGCGGCACGGCAAACGAGCACTGAAGTCTTGCCAGATCCAGCGCCCGCTAGTGTTAGAGCCGCACCAGTGTTATGACGAACCGCAGCAATTTGCGGTCTATTCAATGAAATGCCATATTGCTCCAAAGCACGAAAGAAATCCGCGTCGGATTCTTTTGGACCGACGAGCTCAATGCTTGTCTCTGCTTCTGCTTTATCGGCAATAGGGACGGTACTATTATGAATACCAATAGGGAATGTATAATACTTGTTACTCAGAAAATCACCTTCAGAAATAGGATTCATTCATTATAACAGATGCCAAATCAATAGGTAGACATTAGGAGGAAAAAAGATGATACAACCAGCATTGAAAGAAGAAGTACATGAGGTTTTGCCATTACTGCTTGCTGCAATTGGAGATATATCTAATACGCTTGCGGGTACAGATGATGAGACTGAGGTAAGACGGATTCTAGCAGATTTCTATATGCAGGAAGGAAACCGGATTAGTTATAGGAATGTGCTTGTTGACAAAAGGGACGATTGTATAGCAGGTATGCTCATCAGTTATGGTGGAGATGATGCCGAAATGCTCGATCGACCTTTTGTCACAAGGATAGGCCGGGAGAATGGACTTAAGAAAGGGGATGTCATCGCCCTGGAAGCCAAGGCGGGTGAGTTTTATTTGGATTCTATCGCAGTGGATGAACGGTATCAAGGCCAAGGCATCGCCAAAGCGTTGATGTCGGCTTTCGAGCAACGGGGGGGAGAGCAGGGCTATTCGAAGGTGTCGCTAATTGTGGAGCCAGATAATACGCGTGCCTATTCTTTATATCAAAAACAAAATTATACCGAGGATGGTTTCATTGTTGTGAGCGGCACCAGCTACATTCGAATGGTGAAGATTGTTAAACATGAGGTTATCTAATTAACGTCTATTTGAAAAGTTATTTATGGAATAATAAGGATGTTTACGGTAAGATGAAAGTAATTTTAGAGCATTAGGATTATTACTTTCATCGTAACCGGGAGCGTGATGTTTATGGCCAATGTAAGCTTTAAATCCAAATTAGCGTACAGTTCAGGAAATTTATCGGTCAATTTAATTGCACAGGCATTTGCCGCGTACATCGTATTTTATTATGTCGATGTTCTCGGCGTAAGACCTGGCTTAATWAGCGTTGCAATGGTCATTCACGGTATCGTAAATGCAGTGCTTAATCCGTTATTTGGACATATCTCCGATCGGACGCGCTCACGCTACGGCAGGCGTATCCCTTATATGATGTTTGGTATGGTTCCGCTTGCGGCATTGTTTACTGCAATTTGGTTTCCTGTAGGGACAGGTATGGCTTTATTCTGGTATTTTCTCACTATTGTTCTCTTATACGATGTGTTGTTCGTTATGGTGGTATTGAATTATTCGGCGTTGTTTCCGGAAATGTTTACAACCATTAAGGAACGTGCGAGCGTTTCAGCATGGCGTCAAATGTTAGGTATTATTGGTATGATTATTGGTGTGGCATTGCCACCGTTGTTGTATGGCAATCTCGGATGGGAAACAATGGGGGCTATATTCGCGGGAATTGCCCTTGTATTTTTTATTATAATGGTATCTGCCAGCAAAGAGAATACAACGGTTTTGCAGCCAAGCATCGGGTTAGTTAAATCGCTAAAATATACGTTTACGAATAAAGCATTCGTCTTTTTTGTACTAGGCAGTTTTTTTACGCAATTTACATTTGCAATGATCCCTGCAGCGATCCCTTTCTTCACAAAATATGTGCTAGGCGCAACGGAGGACAGTAATACAATATTGCTAGGCGCTATTTTTGTCGCAGCTATTCCTTGTGTCTATATATGGGGTAGGCTGGTACAAAAGTGGGGAGCACGCACTACAGTTATGGTTGCTATCAGCTGTTACGCGGTGGCCATGATCCCATTTTTATTCGTATCTAGCATAGCTTCAGCAGCATTAGCAGCCGCTGGTGTTGGCATAGGGCTTGCCGGACTAATGGTTCTGCTTGACATGCTGCTCTCCGAAATTATCGATGAGGATGAGAAGCAGACAAAGGTACGGAGAGAAGGCATGTATTTTGGGATGAACGGCTTTATTGTTAAATGGGGAATCTCTCTGCAGGCGGTTGTACTCGGCATCATCTTAGAAACAAGCGGCTATGTGAAGGATGCGGTGGAACAGTCGGATGCTGCAGTAATGGGAATTCGTTCGATGCTGAGCATAATCCCGTTCATCGTCCTGCTGCTCGCGCTCTTATTCTTTTACTTGTATCCTATTCGCAGCGCCCATGTGAATCAGCCAACTAATAAAAACAGTGATCACAGTCTATGACAAAAGCACTTGAATGGATGAAACATAATAGACTGCTCCTATTATCATTTGCGGCAGGAGCTATTGTGCGTCTAATCTATGCGGGATCGATTCCTGGCGGCTTAAATCAGGACGAGGCTTCCATCGGTTATGAAGCGTACTCGATTCTTCATTATGGAGTAGACCGTAATGGTGTTTCTGTGCCCATACATTTAATCTCGTGGGGCAGCGGGCAAAATGCCTTATATGCTTACCTATCCATGCCTTTTATCTATTTATTTGGTTTAAATGTGTTATCGGTTCGTGCGGTGAGCATTGTATATGGGTTAATTAGCATGGTTTTATTTTACTTAATAGCCAGTCATCTATTTAAGAGGAAGGATGCAGCAGCAATTGCTGCTTTCCTTATCGTTATTTGTCCTTGGCATATTATGATATCGAGATGGGCATTAGAATCGAACATATTTCCTTCGCTGGTGCTGGCAGCTGTGTATTTTTTATTTAAAGCTATGCAACAGCCCAAATGGCTAATCGGGTTTACGATTACGATTTCTGCATCCTTGTATGCATATGGCACGGCCTATTTTTTTGTTCCAGTGTTCGTTCTAGGAATTGTCGTTCTATTTATTGTAAAAAAGACCTTCAAGCTGCATACACTGCTATGGAACGCCGCTGTCCTTATTATTCTATCGTTACCGATTCTATTGTTTCTCCTTATTAATCGGTTTAACTGGAACACTATCGAAATGTTTCTCTTCTCAATACCCAAGCTAACCGTACCTAGAGTGGAGCAAATCTCAACTGCTTTCCAAGGTGAAGCGCTCACCATGCTATTACATAACTTTAAGCAGTTTTTAAATCTGATCCTTACACAAAATGATGGCTTACTATGGAATGCGATACCGCCCTATGGATATTTATATCCCATTGCGCTGCCATTTATAGCAATAGGCATTATAGTCGCTAGTTCAAAAGCATTCAAGCAGCTAGACATGGAACCTGCCATTATAGCGATCTGGTTACTGACTGCAATCGCGATGACGCTTATTACGGATGTAAACATCAATCGAATAAACATTATCTTTTATCCGACCGTTCTGCTGGCTGCGTATGGTTTAGTGTGGCTGCGACGTAAAATAAACACCTTGTTTTTAGCTGTTATTGCTGCCTTCTCCATATACTTCATTTTCTTTTGCGTTAATTATTTTACCGAATACCCTCAAAAAATTAGTCCGCTCTTCTATGAATCCTTTGGAGAAGCAGTGGAGTACGCTTCGGATGCGACAGAAGGCAACGTATACATAACGGATAAAGTTATGATGCCTTATATTTACGTGTTATTTTATGAGAAAATAAATCCCCATCATTTCCTGGCGACGGTGAACTATGTAAACCCTGGCGGCCAGTTTCAGTTCGTTAGGTCATTTGGAAGGTACTATTTCGAGCAACCGCAAATTAGACAAGGCGAAGATGCTGCTTATATTTACTCGAACGGTGAGCAGTTGCCTGCGGAGGATTCGGGATATATAATCAAACGATTTAAACATTACACAGTGGTAAGTGGCAACAGCTCAGTCGTTGATCTTAAGGTTCATGATCAATTCAAAAACGGAGGATTTGAGTAGAATGGACGGACGTCATGGCGATAGAATGAAAAGGGTACATTCCTAAGCATGATTCATGGCTTCGGAATGTACCCTTTATATTTGATCCACTAAGGCTTTGTAGGCGGTTGAAAAGGTCTTAGAAACAGCTTTGGAATTTCAGTTTCAAACCGCATAAGCTCGCCTGTGATTGGGTGGGTAAAGGCTAATACTCGTGCATGAAGCCCAAGGCGGCCAATCGGTTTCGTACGAGCGCCATATTTTTTGTCGCCAACAACGGGATGGCCTATATCCTCCATGTGAACGCGAATTTGGTTTTTTCGGCCAGTCTCCAGATGAACCTCAAGCAGCGAGAATTCTTTGCTTGTACGAATCACTTTATAGTGGGTGACCGCATGAAGGCCGTCATTCGCATGGAAGCTGGAGTACATTTTAAGCGTCTTGCTTTCTCTAAGCCAAGATGTAATCGTTCCTTGCTCTTTCTTAACCGTTCCTTCAACTAGAGCGACATATATCCGTTCTTTCACGGTATCTTGCCAGCTGTTTTGCAGAAGCTGCTGAATTTTCTCGCTTTTTGCAAACATCATGACGCCTGAAGTATCGCGATCCAATCGATGTACGATGAAAATACGATTTTTCGGGTTTTCGATGCGTACATGAGCGGTCAATTGCCGATAGGCTGTCAATTCCTCTGTTTTTGCAGAGTCGGATGCTACGGATAGTAAACCCGCATCTTTCAGAATGATAATAATATCTTCATCTTCATGCATGATAGAGACTCCGACCATTTGAGGTTTTTCCTTTGGTCGCTCTTTGCTAACCTCAACCGTTTGACCTGGCTGCAGGGGAAAATTGTAAGCCGTAGTAAATTTTCCGTTAACCGCTACTTGTCCATTAGCCAAAATCGATTTAACAACATTACGTCCAGCACCCGATATATGCTTTATAAGAAAAGGAAGCAGCTCCATCGGTTCGGTAACCGGATAGGATTTACTTTTATCTGCTTGCTGAGTTGGGCGCTTTCTCCCCGTATTCATGCCAAAAACCTCCTAGATTCAATGCTCCTACTATAACACGACTAAAGGCAACATTCTAATTGTTCTATATATAAGTAAGCAGCAAATCTATGAAAGCTATTTTCATAGACAAAATATTGAGTAAGATGGTAGGATGAATATATCAAAAAAATGGAAAAGGTTAGGTGAATTCACTTCGTGAAAAAGAAACTAATTCAAGCGCTGCTATGTCCCCTGTTAGTAACTGGACTACTGCTGGCTCCACTACCCGGGCTTAGTCACTCCGCAGTAAACGCAGCATCTACAACGACGACAGCGACCACCGCCAAGGCAAAGCAAATAGAAGTGTTCGTAGACGGAAAGAAGCTATCTCTATCTGCTCCAGCGTATAAGGCGAATGGCGTTACTTTTGTTCCAATGAAAGACATCTTTACAGCTCTCGGCGGTACAGTAACGTTGGAAGCAAGCACACAAACTATTATTGGCCGGAAAGACAGTATTTCTATTTCTCTTAAAATAGGGAAGAAAGAAGCTATCGTTAACGGCAATTCAGTAAAGCTTGATGCAGCAGCAGTGATTACTAAAGGTGTTACCTTTGTACCTGTACGATTTATCTCACAGTCTCTTGAAGCCGACGTGGAGTGGGATGACACTGCAAAAGCGGTTCGCATTACGTCATTAGAAAAAATGGAAGATTTAGAATACGAGCAGTGGCTTGAAGAGCGGAATAATAAACTAAAACTTACACCGCAAGAAATCGTAAGTACCTTTGATGAAAGTGTAGTTACAATCTACACGAATAGGGGTCAAGGAAGCGGTGTTGTTATTGGGGACCAGTTGATCCTCACTAACTACCATGTAATGATGGATGCTTCGACTGCTACAGCATCTTCGATTTATGAAGACGATCTGAAAATAGCAGGTGTAGTAAGTTATGATAAACAGTCGGATTTGGCGATCATTAAGACAGAGAAGCCATTAGATCTTGCTGCAGTAGATATCAGTTACAACTTCTTTTCACAAAAAGGCGACAGAGTAATTGCGATTGGCAGCCCAGAAGGATTGGAAAATACAGCTTCAGAGGGTCTAATAAGTAATATTATCCACGAAGAGGGCATCACCTATTTTCAGACGAGTGCCCCAATTGACCACGGAAGCTCAGGCGGAGCACTCTTTAACGAATACGGAGAGCTTATTGGTATTACTACAAGTGGTATCGACAAAACGAATGCTAATTTGAATTTTGCAGTATCGATTATGCATGCGGTCCTTTTGAAGGAGAAAATGACGGATGTCATGATTAAGAACGCGAAGTTTCTGCCTTACAGCCTACCTGATACGCTTGTAGGAGCTTCAATGGCAGACATTCAAAAATTGATGACTTCGGAATATTCTTCGGTGCAGACGTCCGATGCAGTAGCTGAATTCACAAAGTGGGAAGCAAAGAGGGATTCAGCTGGATGGCTCGTCTTGACCGCTAATATTAATCCGGACTTCTATTTATATTATGGAGCAGAATCAGCGGAAGAGCTCCGAATTTGGTTTTTAAATTTAGGGTATGAGCTTAATCGGATGCTTCCTAATGAGAAAGTTCAATTGCTTATCTCATTTGAAGAAGATTATAATTTTGAGATTCGTGGTACAAATCCAGGCGAGTTAACCTCATTAGGCAATGATAAATGGCGCCTCAAATTCACGGTCATTGATATGCAGCTTAGGGACAAAATCTATATGAAAATGAGATTCCAAGCGTAAACGGCTGTCGCCTTCCTTGGCGGCTAAGCTCGTTTCGCGGTGGTTATATAGAAATGGATAAGTGTGAAACTTATTCATTCTATATAACTAGAAACTGAGGTGTTTGTTGCCGCGAAATGCGACAATGGACGCCTCTTCTTTTTTTCATTCATTTTCGGTACAATAGAAGTCATGCTCTCCTATAGAGTCTGCAGGAGTTCAAAATTTGATGGATAAGCATTCGCTTAAGTTAGAGAGGTTATATTATGAAAGTCGTACTGTCGACTTTAAATGCTAAGTTTATTCACACCTCGCTTGCGCTCCGCTGTTTGAAGGCGTTTAGCGGCGATCGGTTCGATATCGATATTGCGGAATATACGATCAAGGATCCGGCGATGAATATCGTGTCGGATATATTTTCGCGTAATCCCGATGTTGTAGGTTTTTCATGCTATATATGGAATATAGAAGAAACCATTACGGTCATTAATATGCTGCGCAAAATAAAGCCAGAGGTCAAGATCATCCTTGGTGGACCAGAAGTCAGCTATGATATGGATTACTGGATGGATAGAATTCCAGAGGTGGATTTCATCGTTGTTGGTGAGGGTGAAGAGACTTTCCATCATCTGCTCACCGAAATTGAGGGCGATGGCAAATATCATATGGTGTTTGGTGTTACTTACCGGAAGCAGAGGGA
>NZ_JBFUHJ010000155.1:0-11509 GCF_056402455.1 Paenibacillus sp. P4_A7
ATTCCCAAATGAACGGAAGGGTACGTTCCGTATGAAGAGAAAATTTTCAGATCGTGCAAACTGGCGGCGCATATTACGTAGAAGTTACTCATGTCTTGCGCTTGATGGCGATGAGTTCAAGGGCCTCGTTACGTTTTATCGGATACACGAATTGAGGGAGCCGCTTTGGAAAGAATATGATGGGCGGAGGCTTTGTTTAGCAGATCGTGGTTATTTATGGATGCAGCATTTCCCGAGAGGCGAACATTTTGTTGTAACGACAATGTTTGATGATAAGGGACGTGTTGTACAGTGGTATATCGATGTTTGCAAGACACAAGGCTTAACTGACCAACAGGTACCTTGGTTCGATGATTTGTATTTGGATGTGGTAGTATTGCCTAGCGGAGAGGTATTTCTAATGGATGAGGATGAGCTGGAGGAGGCTTTGAAGCAAGGAGATGTGAATAATCGGGACGTTGCGCTCGCACGCAAGACGGCCGGTAAATTACTCTCAAGCATTCGCAATGGCCGATTCCGCTATTTCACACTCAGTCTCAAACATAGGAAGAGCCTAATGGAACGTGCTGGGGAGCTTAGTGAGTCATGAAGACTGCAGCAAATAAAAGGAGTAAGCCGCGTAAACGAACGAAAAAAAATCGTCCGTGGCTTCTCCTGTTTCGCTTAGTTGCTTGGTCAATTGTCGCTGGCGTGTTCTGGTGCGGTTACATGCTATGGTTGATTAATGGTTTTGACTCGGACAAGCCGATTGCTAAAGCTGATGCAGGCATCGTGCTTGGCGCAGCGCTTTGGAATAATGTACCTAGCCCAGCCCTTAAAGAAAGATTGGATTATGCTTTCCAACTGTACGAGGAAGGTGTAGTTGACAAACTGATTTTGTCCGGCGGCTTCGATTTCAAAGGTGCGCAGAAAACAGAAGCAGAGGGCATGCGTGACTATTTAATAGCAAAAGGTATAACGCCAGACAAGCTGTTGCTAGAAAAAAAGGCTACCAGCACCTATGAAAATTTATTGTTCAGTAGGACGATTGCGAAGGAGCATCAGTTGTCCAAGCTGCTTATTATAACGCATGATTATCATGCAGCCCGAGCCGGTGAAATGGCTAAACAATTGGATTTTGCTCATGTAGAAATGGCGGGAACCCATTCGATGGTRCTCAACGCATTTTATAATGAATCGCGAGAGGTACTTGCTTATACGAAATGGAAGCTTGATTCGGTATTTCTATGGTTAGGTCTACGTCCTCCTGAACTGTTGCTGTGAATCTGTTAATATGCGACTGCAAGATAGAATAAACTTGTAGTGCGGTTAGCCGCTACAGCTCTCGGTGCAAAGGATAGGTGATTGAGCAAATGAATGGTAACGTCGTTTCAGGTCCAGGCAATGGATCTGCAAGACCCTCCCGTCAAATAAATGTAGTGCTTAGAAGTCAAGAGAACTTTCAGACCGGAGTATCTGCACCAGCATTGGAGGCGGATCACTTAGTTGCCTTAAAACCGCTGCCAAGCGTAGATCAATATGCCGATATTCAAAAGGATTTAGAGCCGATGATCGGCATGGATAATGTGAAATCTCTTGTTTATGAAATTTATGCTTTGCTCTATATTAGCCGGATGCGTTCGGAAGCAGGTTTGTTCGGAGGCTCACATGTTTATCATATGATTTTTAAAGGCAATCCGGGCACTGGTAAAACAACGATTGCACGTATTGTGGCAAAGCTGTTTCAGAAGATGGGGGTCTTATCCAAGGGTCATTTGATTGAAGTTGAGCGTGCTGATCTTGTTGGTGAGTATATCGGTCATACCGCACAGAAGACCCGTGATCTTGTACGCAAAGCATTAGGCGGCGTGTTGTTCGTCGATGAAGCGTATAGCCTTGCACGAGGCGGCGAAAAGGATTTTGGGAAGGAAGCTATCGATACGCTTGTAAAGTCGATGGAGGATTACCGGAATCAGTTTGTCCTTATATTGGCTGGCTATCCTGCTGAAATTGATGATTTTTTGCTAACAAACCCAGGCTTGCCATCACGTTTTCCGATTCAAATTGAATTTCCAGATTATTCGGTGGATCAATTGATTCAAATAAGTGAGCTGATGGCAAAGGAACGAGATTACATATTGCAGCCTCAAACCATATTCAAGCTAAGACAGCATTTGATGCAGGAGAAGCTCAGCACGTTATTCTCATTCAGCAATGCGAGATATGTGCGAAATTCAATCGAGAAAGCGATTAGATTTCAAGCTGTGCGTTTAATAACGCAATATGCGAACTCCGTTCCTGGTAAGCAGGAGCTAATGACGATTAGGCCAGAGGATTTAAAGTGGGATTCGAAGTCTTAAAGATTGCGAATAAAGAAGGAGAATGAAATGAGCGAGAAAACTTTCGATATCAATACTAACATTAGTGAAAAAGCAATATTAGTCAGCCTGGTAACATCTAACGAAAAGCGACATGGTGGAGACCCAGAGCATTCTCTGAATGAGCTTATACAGCTTGCGGAAACAGCAGGTGTAGAAGTGCTCACCACCCTTACACAAAATAAAGAATCAGCTGATTCCAAGTGGTTGATTGGTAAGGGGAAGGTCCAAGAGGTCAAGGCGTTGGCAGATGAACTCAGTGCTACAACAGCGATTTTTGACCAACAGCTATCAGGCGCTCAAGTGCGTAATTTAGAAGAGTCTCTTGATCTGAAAATTATCGATCGTACGCAATTGATTCTAGACATCTTTGCACAGCGTGCGAAAACACGTGAAGGCATTATACAGGTAGAGCTTGCCCAGCTCAGCTACTTGCTGCCTCGTCTATCGGGCCACGGTAAAAATCTGTCACGGCTAGGCGGAGGAATTGGAACGCGTGGTCCGGGTGAGTCGAAGCTGGAGACAGATCGTCGGCATATCCGAGATCGCATATTTGACTTGAAGACTTTGCTTGACGAAGTAGTTCGACACCGTCAGCTCCACAGAGAACGCCGTAAAAAAGCAGGTGCGATCCAAGTCGCATTAGTTGGTTATACAAACGCGGGTAAATCGACCTTGCTGCGTGAAATGACGCAGGCAGATGTGCTTGTTGAAAATCAGCTATTTGCTACGCTCGATCCAACCTCACGCGCACTCGAGCTGCCAAACGGCCGTGAAGTTGTGTTAACTGATACGGTAGGGTTTATTCAAAATCTGCCTCATGATCTTGTAGCAGCATTTCGAGCAACATTAGAGGAAGTGAATGAAGCGGATCTAGTGCTTCATGTGATAGACAGCAGCTCGCCGATGCGCGACGAACAAATTGCCGTAGTTGAGAAAATTTTAGCTGACCTCGGTTCAGCTGATAAGCCAACGGTTAAGGTGTTTAATAAGAAGGATCTATGCACCACAGAGAGCGGCTCATTGTCCGATTTGCCGATAACGGGCGGCGATACTTTGGTCATCAGCGCTTATGAGGCTGATGATCTTGAACTGTTGCGTCAAACGGTTCAAGACAAGCTAAGCGGGGATACACTGACGTTTCTCGTACCAGCAGAACGTGGTGATCTAATCGCTCTTGCTTATCGGAGCGGAGAAGTAGTTAGTCAAGAGGTAAGCGAGGAATCCATGCGTCTTACCGTACATGTGAGCAAGCAGCAATATGAGCAGCATGGTCAACGCTTGAAGCAATTTATAGAGTAACGTTTAAGATTTGAAGATTTGGGTTAATAAAGGGAGAAGATATCGGCATGAATGAGCAACATGAGAAACAGAATGTATGGGAACAGCTCGAGAGGCTAGCGGATGAAGCTGAGCTTCGTGCAGCTGATTCCTTTCACAGCGTGGATCGAATCGCGGAACGTAATCAGTGGAAGGTTATTCGGGCATTTCAACATCACAAAGTGAGCGATTTTCATTTTGCAGGCTCGACAGGCTATGGCTATAATGATCGCGGTCGTGAAGTTCTTGATCTAGTCTATGCGGATGTAATGGGGGCTGAGGCGGCTATCGTTAGGCCTCACTTCGTTTCCGGAACACACACGATCAGTTGTGCCCTGTTTGGCGTACTTCGCCCAGGGGACGAACTTTTGTATGTTACGGGTAAACCATACGATACACTGCACAAGGTTATAGGAAAGCCTGGGGATGGTAAAGGCTCGCTTCAAGACTGGGGAGTTAAGTATGGTGAGGTAGATCTGCTTCCAGATGGCAGTCTGGATTGGGACAGGATTAAGCAATCTATAACTGCTAAGACTAAGGTGATTGGTATTCAACGCTCGCGCGGCTATGATTGGCGCGCATCATTTACTGTTGCGGAAATCTCAGAAATCGTAAGCCGAGTTAAAGCCTTAAAATCGGATGTGCTTGTTTTTGTAGACAACTGCTACGGGGAGTTCACAGAGCTGCTGGAGCCCACTCAGGTAGGTGTAGATATAATGGCAGGGTCTCTTATAAAGAACCCAGGCGGCGGTTTGGCTGAAACGGGAGGCTATATAGCGGGTACTGCAGCGGCTGTACAAGCAGCGGCTTATCGGTTAACTGCACCAGGAATTGGCGGCGAGGTAGGAGCAATGCTCGGAACGCTTCGATCCATGTTTCAAGGGTTGTTTCTGGCACCGCATATGGTTGGTCAAGCCATTAAGGGTAGTATTCTTGCAGCTTGCATGTTCGAGGAACTGGGATTTGAGACGAAACCACGTTGGAATGAGCCGCGCACAGATCTGATACAAGCGGTGAGATTTGGACAAGCTGAACATCTAATTGCATTTGTGCAAGGCATTCAGAAGGCTGCTGCAATTGATGCCTATGTTGTGCCTGAGCCATGGGATATGCCTGGATATGAGAATGCGGTTATAATGGCTGCGGGTACATTCATTCAAGGCGGAAGTTTAGAACTATCAGCAGATGCTCCGATTCGCGAGCCTTACATAGCTTATATGCAAGGCGGCCTAACCTATGCTCATGCAAAATATGGCGTTTTGACTGCGTTGAATCAGCTTGTGGACAATGGATTAATTGTGATCAAACCTAACATAACTTGACACATTTGAGGCGCAACGTTAGAATGAACATATATTAGAGCAACTGGAAGGTTGATGCGACATGGCTGATGATATTCGCAGAAATATGGCATTATTCCCAATTGGAATCGTTATGAAGCTTACGGATTTAACAGCCCGCCAAATCCGCTACTACGAGCAGCATGAATTGATTATTCCGGCACGTACTGCAGGAAATCAACGCTTATTTTCGTTTAATGACGTGGAGCGACTATTGGAAATTAAATCGCTAATTGAGAAAGGCGTTAATATCGCCGGTATTAAACAAGTAATGAATCCTGTATCTAAGGAATCAGATGATGCGACAATCGTCAGTGAGCAGTCTGAAGTGAAGCGCAAGGAGCTTTCTGATCAACAATTGCACAGATTGCTTAAGCAACAACTGTTAGAGAAAAGACCAGGACAAGCCTCGCTTATTCAAGGTCAATTAACTCGTTTCTTAAATAAGCGATAATAGAGCCTATTTTCACAATCGTTTTACAATCAAAGGAGATGATTCTGTGGGTTACACCAAAGAAGATATCAGACGTATTACACAAGAACAAAATGTACGATTTATTCGTTTGCAGTTTACTGATTTGCTTGGAACTATTAAAAACGTTGAAATACCTGTCAGTCAGCTAGAGAAGGCACTTGATAACAAGATGATGTTTGATGGATCTTCTATCGAAGGTTATGTACGGATTGAAGAATCCGATATGTACTTATATCCTGACTTGGATACATGGGTAGTGTTCCCTTGGGTAGCACAAGACAGAGTTGCCCGTTTAATTTGCGATATTTATATGCCTGACGGTACACCGTTCGCTGGAGACCCACGTGGTATTTTGAAGCGTGCGCTTAAAGAAGCTGAGGAAATGGGATACACCGCTATGAATGTGGGTCCTGAACCGGAATTTTTCTTGTTCAAGACGGATGCTAATGGCGAACCTACTACAGAGCTTAACGACCAAGGCGGTTACTTTGACTTAGCGCCAATGGATATGGGTGAGAACTGTCGCCGCGAAATCGTACTAACTCTTGAAGAAATGGGTTTCGAGATTGAAGCGTCACATCATGAGGTTGCACCAGGACAACATGAAATCGACTTCAAATATGCGGATGCTATTAAGGCTGCAGACCAAATCCAGACTTTCAAGCTTGTTGTAAAAACGATCGCTCGTGAGCATGGCTTGCACGCATCATTTATGCCTAAACCTTTGTTTGGTGTGAATGGTTCAGGTATGCACTGTCATCAATCCTTATTCCAAGGCAACACAAATATGTTCTACGATGAGAAGGACAAGCTAGGTTTAAGTGCGACAGCACGTTACTACATGGCGGGAATCTTATTGCATGCTCGTGCTATGGCGGCGGTTACTAACCCAACAGTCAACTCATACAAACGTCTTGTACCAGGATATGAAGCACCTTGCTATGTAGCTTGGTCAGCAAGCAACCGCTCGCCGATGATTCGTATTCCAGCTTCTCGTGGGCTTAGTACACGCGTTGAGGTTCGTAACCCGGATCCAGCAGCTAACCCATACCTTGCTCTAGCAGTTATGCTAAAAGCAGGCCTAGATGGAATTAAAAATCAAGTTCAGTTGCCGGATCCAACGGACCGCAATATTTATATTATGACAGAAGAAGAGCGATTGGATTCTGGTATTCCAAGCTTGCCAGTTGACTTGAAAGAAGCGCTAGATGAAATGCTGAGAAGCGACATCGTTTGTGAAGCGCTTGGCGATCATGCTCTTGCTCATTTCTACGAATTGAAAGAAATCGAGTGGGATATGTACCGTACACAAGTTCACCAGTGGGAACGCGATCAGTATTTAACTCTTTATTAAAAAAATAAGGAATCCCTTAGCGCTTAGAGCGTTAAGGGATTTTTTGTGTGGATCTTAATTTTACTCTTGTTCCTAATTTGAGATAGCTTATTGTTAGGCTTGTACAATGGGGGCAGCCTTTATTTTGCTTTTCTATAATCCTGCTGTAGCTTGACAAAGCATCACTAACATCTATTTAAATGTACTGAAGTGCCATAATAGTCTAAGTATCTTAGATTGAGAGAATTCCTAAGAAATCAAAGTTTTTATTTCTTTTCTTTTCTCGCCTTAAGCAGCGACAACAAAGCTACTGCATCGGTTATTATCACTAAAACCGCAGCTATTAATGCTAAGTCATCGGCACTCAAACCTTCTGTTTTTTTTTTCATCACCAAACCTCCTATTCTAGTTCACTCATTAGCATATTCAGTTATGCTACATTTGATAGGGCTTTTGGTAAGTAGATATGAAGTATTTGAGATAAATTCGAATAAATCAGAATGTGCTAGAGTAGATGCATAGTCAACCAGAAATGTATGTGTTGGTTAATATTAGGCTGTAAACAGACAAAAAGACCCACATTATGGGTCTTTTTGAATTGTATTCAATTTATATAGTAGTCTGAATTCATGGAAGTCACCTTAAGATGCTTGATTACTAATGCTTAGTAACCGCCGCCCCAGCCGCCAAATCCACAACTACATGCGATAATAACCAATAAAATGAATAGTACCAGAATAAATCCGATGTTGTTATTTGCACCGCCAACATATCCACCCATTTAAGATTCACCTCTTTCTTCTCTTTGTACATGATAAGATATGCACAGTTTAAGCTTCATGTTTGGGTGTTTGTTCAGTAGAGACATTTGACTAGATTGGATGAATCCCCTTTAGAAAAAGTGGAACTCATTATTTAATATCTGCCTGATGATGAGCTGCCATCATTGCGGATGACTACATAAATGATTATTCCTAAAATAGGGAAGAACAAGATAGCTAATAAAACAATAATCGCGAATTCTTGACTTCGCCCTTTACTTAATGCATCACGGTAAGCCCATATGCATGAAACGATATGCAGGATGAACAGAAATAATGCGATAAAAGGATAGATGATTCCAAATAAACTGAAATATTCCACATAATCACCTCACATCTTGATTGTGATGTTAATACGTTCTAAATCGGAAAAAGTAACGATATTATCCATATATGGAGTAGTTAGTAAATAATGACTACCCATAATACTAATCATATGTTCTAATACTACAAACACAAAACAGACCCATTGGATGGGCCTTTTTTGTGTTTGTAATCAAAATTTTACGTCTTGGACTAATGGACGATATATCTTGAATGATTAATTAGTAGCCTCCGCCAAAGACGCCACAGCTACAAGCRATAATGACCAATAAAATAAATAGCACCAGAATAGTACCAGTGTTTGTAAAAGCTCCACCTACACTAGACATTTTTCATTCCACCTCCTTTTTATTGAGTACATTGTAATTTATGCAGGTGTTCCTTCTAGTGATTGGATTGTTGTTACATAGATATATAAACACTGACAATAGCATAGGGATAACAAAGCAGAGAATATATATGGACTTGCAATAAGAACGATTTTTTGAAATAATAAGAACAAGTGTTCCTATTGGCGTGAAAATTTTATCTTAAGGTTGATGTGAATGGAGTTGAATATATATGCTTCGAGATCGAGAGCGAAAGTTGTTGCGAATACTATGGAATTTAAATCAAATGGAGTGGGCTAAAAATGACTTTACAATTGTTTGTCGGTTAACCGGATGGTCAAGTAAAGAAATAGAGGTGCTGCTTGAACATTTAATAGATGACAAGTATATCGAGAGAGATGTGGGCAATCATTTTATTCGAGTGATTGAAGGATGGGATCGTTCGAAGGAATAGGGCAGAATAGAAAATCATTATAAAAAAAGACTAAATCCTGTTTGCTAGCGCAAGGATTCAGTCTTTTCATTATGTACATTTGATCTAAATAGCTAATTAATGAAAATCACGGAATAGTCCAATGACTTTGCCTAAAATCGTTACGTTCTGGAGTCGAATAGGCTCCATGGAGGAATTTTCTGGTTGTAAACGAAAGTGATCTTTCTCTTTGTAGAAGGTTTTGACAGTCGCTTCATCATCTTCATTCATAGCAACAACGATATCTCCGTTATTAGCGGTCGGTTGTTGACGAACGATAACATAATCTCCGTTGTGAATGCCAGCCTCGATCATACTCTCTCCCATTACGCTCAATATAAAAACGCTGCTATCGCCTACGAAATGCGATGGAAGAGGGAAGTACTCCTCGATATTTTCAGTTGCTGTAATCGGTATACCAGCTGTTACTTTACCGACAATCGGTACTTTGGATACTGCGAGAGGGATAATTCCATCTACACCTTCATTGTCTAAAATTTCAATAGCACGAGGCTTAGTCGGATCTCGACGAATAAGCCCTTTCTTCTCCAACCTGTCCAAATGTCCATGGACGGTTGAGCTGGATAATAATCCAACAGCTTCTCCGATTTCTCGGACGGACGGCGGGTAGCCTTTCTCCCGAACTTCATTCTTAATAAATTCAAGAATCGAATGTTGTCGGTTGGAAATCTTCGACACTGCGATCACTCCAATAGTAGGTTTGTTGTAGGAAATTATAACACAGAACCGGAGTTCGTACAAACATAAGTTCTTAAGTACAGAAGTTCGTATTTTTTTGTTGACTACAAACATTTGTTCGTGTATTCTAAAAACAGAACAAACGTTTGGGGTGCTGATAATGATAACAAGTCCAAGTTTTTACAGAACAATACACACACAACAAGAGAGTAACCTAACCACAATGAGGCGTCGTTTGCTGACAGTTATGCAACGGCATGTCGTGAAGATAGTAGTAAGTATCGCGTTATTCGTTCTACTGTTTACTAGCTTTTTGCTTATGGGTACAAACGCATCGGGGAATGAGATTTCAGCTGTTTCGATGGGTGAACAACTGGTGACTGTGAATGCAGGAGACACACTTTGGGGAATAGCTAAACGCTTTAACGATGGCAGTGAAGATACTAGATATATTATCTACTTAATTAAGGATCGTAATAAACTGCAAAATGCAGATATCAAGCCTGGTCAGAAGCTCATTATTCCCAATTAATCCTTTACTCTTTTTACATAATAATAGGAACAAATCTAATCGATAAGCTTTCCGAACTTGCAGAATGAGTGACTTCTGCAAGTTCGGAAAGTTTTTTTGTTTGAAGTGAAGGGGAAGATCACTTTCATATCGTCTATTAATAGGGACGTTATTGAACGGAGGTTATTTATAGAGTATGAAATAGGCTCGAAGAGTTGGTTATAACTAGCATTTATATTAAAATAGATTAGATTGTCATTTTTTGTAGAAGGAGAACCCTATATGTTACGTGTTGAAGGCTTATCCCATTCTTTTCAAACGGGGAATGAAACGACGCCTGTACTCCAGCAGATCAGCTTTACTGTGGGTAAGGGAGAGATGATCGCTTTGCTAGGGAGCTCTGGCTCAGGCAAGTCCACCTTACTGAATTTAATGGCAGGCTTGATGAAGCCGACAGAAGGTAGTATTTATATTGCGGATCATAATATTGTATCGATGAATGAGAACCAGTTAGCTGAATTTAGGCGCAAGCATATTGGGTTTATTTTTCAAGCGTATGAATTGGTTGCTCATCTTACCGTACGAGAAAATGTTGAGCTTCCGCTTGTGTTTCAGTCCATTCATCCATCTGTTCGCAAACAAAAAGCGCTCGATTTATTGAAGCAGGTCGGTATTCCAGAGAAGGCAGAATTGTTCCCGTCCCAGCTCTCAGGTGGTCAGCAGCAGCGTGTCAGTATAGCACGTTCACTTATAACAGAGCCTTCTGTCATATTCGCGGATGAACCAACTGGAAACTTGGATACGAAGACCGAGGAAGAAATTATAGCGATATTGAAACATTTGAACCAGACAATGAAGACGACTTTTATTATTGTTACGCATGAGCGAGAGGTAGCCATCCAGACTCAGAAAATCATTACATTGCGTGATGGCTTTCTAGTTACGGAGCAGGAAGCAGCTTCCGAACCAAAGCTTGCGGAAGGGAGCTTACATTGAGAATTAGTGATATTACGCGTTTATCTTGGGATCAAGTGAAACGACGAAAAGTGGTCACAGCACTTTGTGCGGCAGGCATATCGATAGGCTGTGCAGCTATCATCGTTGCCATGAGTATAGGCGAGTCCGCTCAGCTCTATATCGAACAAGAAATGAACAGTTATTTGAAAATGGACGAAATTACTGTGAGTGCGAATACAGGTGGACACTCAAGTGTGGAAGGAACGTCTCCTGATGCGGGAACACTTCAGCAGGGTAGCTTGACTAAGCAAAAGCTTGATCTTATTAGGAAGTTTCCACATGTCGTAGCTGCTGCTCCTTATCAGCAGTTGAATCATATGCAGATGTCTACACTTGATCAAACGAAATCGCCCAATTACACCGAAGTTATCGCAACCGATCTGGATATGCTGACTGCGTTCGGCCATTCTTTTTTGCAAGGGGCAACTTCTGATTTGGCGGGGACAGTCGTTCTTAGTTACGGTGCTACACTTGGTATGGTTGACGAGGAAGCGCGACAAAGCTTAGAGAC